>NZ_JAZFXT010000040.1:0-35129 GCF_036448855.1 Methylobacterium ajmalii | reverse complement strand
TCGACTTGCGCCGGCTGGTAGCGCAGCGTCGGGGTGAGGAAGGCGAGGTTGGAGGAGACGCCCGCGAAGGTGCCGGAGACGCCGCCCGCGGCCGACAGGATGGTGTAGCCGGTGCGGGGGGCGTAGGTGCCGTTTTGCGCCAGCACCCGGACGGTGCCGCCCTGGATCGTGGCGGTGCCGGTGGCGGCGAGGCGGTCGGACTGGCCGCCCGCGTCGGTCTCGACCTGGAAGGTCGATCCGGCGGCGAAGCCGGCGTTGCCGGCGACCGTGAGGGTGCCGAGGGAGTTGCCGGGGGCGATCGTGGCGCCGGATTGCGCCGCCACCCCGCCGACCGTGCCGGTGCCGCCGAGCAGGCCGCCCGCGCCGACCGTGACCTGGCCGGCCACGGTGCCGTTGGCGTAGAGCGCGCCGGTCTGGCCCACCGTGACGTCGGTGGTCAGCCGGTCGGATGCCGCCATCTGCAGGCTGCCGATCACGTTCCCGAAGTAGCCGGCGGCGGCGTAGAGATCGACGCGGCTCCAGTAGCTCAGCGGCGTGCCGTAGAGCGCCGCGATCGCGTTCGACTCGGTGTTGACGACGATCTGGTTGATCGTGTCGGTGGCGAGGCTGCCGGCGAGGCCGCCGGTCGGGGCGATCCGCTGGGCCGCCGCCGAGCTGCCGCCGTAGATCGGGGCGAGCAGGATCGAGGCGTCGGGCCCGCCCGCGGGCGCCGCCTCGCGCGGCCCTTGAGCGAAGGTCAGGGTCGGCAGGCCGAAGCTCTGGCGCTGCTGGTAGAGGGCCTGGTTCGCCGCCGAGGGCAGGTAGGGGTTGTTGGTGGCAACCCCCGCGCAGGCCGCCACCGAGGCGCCGCACTGGGCCGACAGGTAGCCCTGCATCTGCCCGGCGGCCTGATTGTAGAGGCTCGGCAGGTCGATGGCGGTACCGGTGGTCGCCGCGTTGTTGATGTAGAGCGGGTTGGTGAAGGCCTGCGCCAGGTCGTAGGTCGCCAGCGCCCGGCCGCCGATGATGTCGAGCGGGTAGTGCACCCCGAGCACGATGCGGCTCTCGCCGTATTCGGAGGCCCGCAGCAGCATGGACCGGTAGGCCTGCGGCGTGGTCATCGCCAGCAGGATGCCGTCGGTGAAGGCGTAGGTGGTGTGGCCGCTCGGGAAGGACGGGTTGGTGGCGATGCCGTTCAGCGCCGTCGGATCGAAGATCGTGTAGCGGCCCGGCGCGACCTGGATCGGCCGCGACGAGCCGTAGACGTCCTGGCCCGGTTGCGTGCTGGTCACGCCGTAGGCGAGGTCGTAGACGCTGTCGCGGGTATTGGGCAGGCCGTTGAAGGTCGGGATGGTGTAGCCCGCCGGCGCCGCGGCCGGGACCGGCACGTAGCCCGCGGGCGTGGTGCTCGGGTTGCTGGCGGCACCGTTGGCGAAGTAGTTCTTGGCGACGCCGAGGTCGTTGCCGGTGAAGCCGTAGGCGCGCGCCAGCAGGTTGACCACGCTGCCGAGGGGGCCGCTCGTGCCCGCGGCGCTGCCGGCGACGTAGATCGGGCCGAGCACCGGGCCGAGGCCGCCGACCGGCTGCTGCGGCGTGATGCCGTTGATCACGGTCTGGGCCGGCAGGCCGCCGGCCAGGTTGGCGCCGGCGCCGTAGAGGCCGAGGCCCACCGACGCGAGGTTGTTCGTCGCCGAGCCGAGCAGGTTCTTGTCGCTGATCGCGAGCTGCTGCTGGCGCAGGCTCGCCCCGTTGTTGTAGCCGACCGCCTGGTCGAGGTTCGCCTGCAGGGCCGTCCAGCCGGTCGCCGTGGCGTTCAGGCTCAGGAAGGGGCTGAGCAGGTTCAGCACGTTGGCGCTGGTCGGCGCGATGGTGGCGGTCTGGGCGCGGGCGCCCTCGGTCGAGAGCGCGGCCGCGGCGAGCGCGACGAGCGAGACGCTGTGTCTGAAGAGCATGGCGAGATCCCCCGGGCTGCCGACCCTCCGGCTCCCCCGTCCGAGGCGTACGCTTAAGAAATAGTCACGCTCAGCGCATGTTCATAATCTTGTCATAATTTTCGTCGTGCCGGGTTGTTGTTGCAAAAACACGATTTGTTGCTGAATTATTCAAGATTAATTTCTGATCTGTACGAGAGAGCATGGTGATTTGCCGGCTGGGGCAAAAGCCGACGCGGCCGTACCCCGCCTTTCGGAAGGCGGTGCGATTTTGGCACCGCGCCCTCCTTGAAACCGCCCGGCCGACCCCGCATGTAAATGTCGTTCACATTTACATCCCGCGGGAGATCGTGACGTGTCGTATTCCTCTGCCCCCTGGTCGAGCGGCCGCGCCTGCCGCAACGGCCCGTTCCCGCGCCGCTCCCTCGAGATCGGCGCGATCGTGATCGGTTTCATCTATGCGTGGCCGTTGGCCGCGGCCTACGTGGTGTGGAAGCTCATGGGGTACCCGGCCTTGAACGAGATGAAGTCCTTCGCCGAGCGCTCCTTCCGGAACGGCTTCTCGGGGTTCCCGGGCTTCGGTGCCGCCCGCCACGACAGCGGCAACTGGGCCTTCGAGGAGTATCGCCGCAAGGAGATCGAGCGCCTCGAAGAGGAGCGCCGCCGCCTCGAGGAGGAGAGCCGCGCCTTCACCGAGTTCGTGGACGAGCTGAAGCGCGCCCGCGACCGCGAGCAGTTCGACGCCTTCATGGCCCGCCGCCGCGCCGGCTCGAACTTCTGATCACCGGAGGAGGGTGGTCCCGACGGGGCGGTTCTGCCGCCCCGTTGGGCGAAACGGCGCCTCAGGCTTGAGCTTGACGCGCCGAATCGGCTGGGCCACCCTCGTTCAGGTCAAGCACTCGACAGGCTCCTCGCGGCCCCCGCGGGGAGCCTTCTCCGTTGAAGGACGGCGCGTCCGCATGACCAGTTCCAACCGCTCGTCGCATATCCGGCTCACCTCGCACCCGGAGCCGGGCGCCGCCCGCTGGCCGATCCGCTGGGGCGCCGCCGACCCGCGCGAGCGAGGGCCGATCATCGGCACCGTCACCAACCCGGCCGACCGCAACGTGATCGGGGCCAATGGCGGCGCCTACTCGCTCTACCGGGCGCTCGCCATCGCCGGCCGGGCGCTGAACCCCCTGGCTCGGCCGGACCTCACCAACACCCATCCGGTGGTCGGCATCGGCCCGCACCCGCAATGGGCCGACCCGGACAAGATCGTCTCCCTCGACCCCTGGGGCCACATGCCCGGCGAGGTGTTTCGCGACGCGATCGGCACCGGCACCGACATCCGCCCGACCATCGCGGTCACCAAGGCGCGGCTGAACCTGCCGGAGATCCTGGCGGCGATGGGCGCCCACCGGCTCGCCGCCGATGGCATGGTGCTGCACGCCTCCGGCGACATCTCGGTCACCAAGATCGCGGTCGATCCGGTCTGGTACCTGCCGGGCGTCGCCGCCCGCTTCGGCACCAGCGAGACGGCCCTGCGCCGCACGCTGTTTGAGCAGACCGGCGGCATGTTCCCGGAACTCGTGACGCGCCCCGACCTCCAGGTCTTCCTGCCGCCGATCGGCGGCTGCACCGTCTACGTCATCGGCGAGATCGAGGGCCTGCCCGACCCGCGGCGGCGCATCGCCTGCCGGGTCCACGACGAGTGCAACGGCTCCGACGTGTTCGGCTCCGACATCTGCACCTGCCGGCCCTACCTGACCCACGGCATCGAGGAATGCGTGCGCGAGGCGCAGACCGGCGGCACCGGCGTCATCGTCTACAACCGCAAGGAGGGCCGGGCGCTCGGCGAGGTGACCAAGTTCCTGGTCTACAACGCCCGCAAGCGCCAGGAGGGGGGCGATTCCGCCGCCACCTACTTCGAGCGCACCGAATGCGTCGCCGGCGTGCAGGACGCCCGCTTCCAGCAGCTGATGCCCGACGTGCTGCACTGGCTCGGCATCCGCCGCATCGACCGGCTGATGTCGATGTCGAACATGAAGTACGACGCCATCACGGGCTCGGGCATCGAGGTCGGCGAGCGGGTGCCGATCCCGGCCGACCTGATCCCGCCGGACGCCTCGGTCGAGATGGAAGCCAAGAAGGCGGCGGGCTATTACGCGCCGGACGGCGTCACGGAAGCCCTCGACACCGTGAAGGGCCGCGACCTCGAGCGGTTCTGAGGGCGCGAAGAGACCCCGCCCGACGACCGCGCCCGACCGAACTGCCCCTGGAGATGCCCGTGCCTGAGTTTACGACCGCCCGCAGCCTGCTCTCGGCCCGGGCGGTGCGCGCCCGCGCCGAGACCCTGCTCCAGGCCGGGCTCGACGGGCGGCTGGATCACTTCGTGGTCGACCTCGACCGCCTGGGTGCGTGCGCCGACGCGGTGGTCGAGACCATCCGCGAGGCCTATCCCGACCTCGCGATCCCGTATCATGCCCGCTGGCGCCATTTCTCGGTCGGCGGATTCGAGCGCTGGGGCTCGCTCGTCCACGCGGCGCCCTTCGAGGACCCGGCCGAGCAAGCCCGCGCCGCCTTCGACCTCGTGGTGGTGAGCGTGCTGCTCGATGCCGGCGCCGGCCCGACCTGGCGCTACGAGGAGGGCCGCACCGGCGAGACCTACGCCCGCTCGGAAGGCCTGGCGGTGGCGAGCTTCGACATGTTCGTGTCGGGCCTGTTTTCCTCCTCCCCCGAGGACCCGTTCCGGGCCGATGCGCGGGCGCTCGCCAGCCTGACCGAGGCCGAACTCGCCGAGGGCTTCCAGGCCGGTCCGACCAACCCCCTCGTCGGCCTGTCGGGCCGCACGGCGCTCCTCAACCGCCTCGGCCAGGTCGCGGCGGCGGACCCGGAAGGGTTCGGACCCGACGCCCGGCCCGGCTTCCTGTTCGACCGCATCAAGGCCCGCTCCCGCGACGGCGAGGTCCCGGCGGAGGCGGTGCTGGAGGTGCTGCTGACCCATCTCGGCCCGATCTGGCCCGGCCGCATCGTCCTCGACGGCGTCGATCTCGGCGACACCTGGCGCCACCCGCTCGCCGGCGGGACGGGGCCGACCGAGGGGCTGGTGCCGTTCCACAAGCTGTCGCAGTGGCTCGCCTACTCGCTCCTGGAGCCCTTGGAGGAGGCGGGCCTCGCCGTCACCGGCCTCGACGCCCTGACCGGCCTGCCCGAGTACCGCAACGGCGGCCTGTTCCTCGATACCGGCGTGCTGGCCCTGCGCCGGCCCGAGGAGGCCGCGCAGGCCCACCCGGTCGACTCGCGCCTCGTCGTCGAGTGGCGGGCGCTCACCGTGGCGCTCCTCGACCGGCTGGCGCCGCTGGTGCGCGAGCGGCTGGAGATCGAGGATCCGGCCGACCTGCCGCTCGCCAAGGTGCTGGAAGGCGGTACCTGGGCCACCGGCCGGCGCCTGGCGAAGTCCCTGCGGCCGGAGGGCGCGCCGCCGCTCTCGATCGCCAGCGACGGCACCGTATTCTGACATCATTCGAGAGCGTGAACGTGAGCGGGGAGACGACGATGCAGAGTGCGGGTGCGCGCGGGGAGACGGGTGTGGCGCCGGTCACGGTGGTCGACCACCCGCTGGTGCAGCACAAGCTGACCCTGATGCGGGACAAGGCGCGCTCGACCAAGGGCTTCCGCCAGCTCCTGAACGAGGTCGGGATGCTGCTCGCCTACGAGGTCACCCGCGACCTGCCGCTCGAGCCGGTCGAGATCGAGACCCCGATGATGACGATGCAGGGCGCCCAGATCGCCGGCAAGAAGCTCGTCCTGGCGCCGATCCTGCGCGCCGGCGTCGGCTTCCTCGACGGGATGCTGTCGCTGCTGCCCTCGGCCCGCGTCGCCCATGTCGGGCTCTACCGCGACCCGGACTCGCTGGAGGCGGTGGAGTACTACTTCAAGGCCCCGTCCGACCTCGGCGACCGCACCGTGCTGGTCCTCGACCCGATGCTGGCGACGGCGAACTCGGCGGTCGCCGCGGTCGACCGGCTCAAGGAGCGCGGCGCCCGCGACCTGCGCTTCGTCTGCCTGCTCGCCGCGCCGGAAGGCCTCGCCAAGTTCCAGGGCTCCCATCCCGACGTGCCGGTCTGGACCGCCTCGATCGACAGCCACCTCAACGAGCACGGCTACATCCTGCCGGGCCTCGGCGATGCCGGCGACCGGATGTACGGCACGCGCTGAGCCGTCTGCCCCTTGCCGGCTCCCGGCCCGCGCGGCAGGTAAGGGCTCACGATCCCGTCGCTCGGAGCCGCCCATGCCCTCGATCCCCGCCACCATGCGCCAGGTCCGCTTCAACGGGGCCGGCGGTCCGGAGGTGATCGGGATCGAGACCGTGCCGGTGCCCCGGCCCGGCCCGAACCAGGTGCTGGTCGAGGTCGTGGCGGCGGGCGTGAACCGACCCGACTGCCAGCAGCGCGCCGGCAAGTACCCGCCGCCGCCCGGCGCCACCGACGTGCCGGGCCTCGAGGTCGCCGGGCGCATCGTCGCCCTGGGGGAGGGCGTGACCGACCTCGCCGAGGGCCAGGAGGTCTGCGCCCTGACGATCAGCGGTGGCTACGCCGAGTACGCCGTGGCGGAGGCGGCTTTGTGCCTGCCCAAGCCCGGCCCGCTCTCCCTCGTCGAGGCCGCCGGCCTGCCGGAGAATTACTGGACGGTCTGGACCAACGTGTTCGAGCGCGGCCGCCTTCGGCAGGGCGAGCGCTTCCTGGTCCATGGCGGGTCGAGCGGCATCGGCTCGACGGCGATCCAGCTCGCCAAGCGGTTCGGCGCCGAGGTCTTCGCCACCGCCGGCTCGGCCGAGAAATGCGCCTTCTGCGAGACGCTCGGCGCCGACCACGCCATCAACTACCGCGAGGCCGACTTCGCCGCCGAGGTGAAGCGCCTGACAGACGGCAAGGGCGTCGACGTGATCCTCGACATGGTCGGCGCGGCCTATCTCGAGCGCAACGTGAAGTCGCTGGCGCTGGAGGGCCGGCTCGTCATCATCGCGTTCCTGCAGGGCTTCCAGGCCGAGAACCTGAACCTGACGCCGATCATGATCCGGCGCCTCACCGTGACCGGCTCGACCCTGCGCCCGCGCACCGTCGCCCAGAAGGCCGCGATCGCCGACGGCCTGCGCCGGGAGGTGTGGCCGATGCTCGAAACCGGCACGGTCAAGCCGGTGATCCACGCGACCTTCCCGCTGGACCAGGCGCGGGAGGCCCATGCCTTGATGGAATCGAGCGCCCATCTCGGCAAGATCATGCTGCTGACGGGCAAGTAGAGGCCGCCGCCGCACGGGTGGACAGGAACCTCGGCCGATCGGTGACGTTGGCCCGTCATGACGATCACCGCTCGGCGAGATTCTCCGCCGGGCCTCAACCCGAGGTTCCCCATGGATCCCAACCGCACCGTCGAGACCCCGACCGCGGCCCGCCAGGGCGCGAAGGGCCGTCCCGTCCTCTACGTGCTGATCGGCAGCCTGGCCCTGCTCGCCGTCGCCATGGTGGCGCTGCTCGGCTGGAACGGCGCGAACGCCCCGAAGGACTACGCCAGCCAGAGCCAGGACGCCTCGCGCCAGCAGATCACCGGCTCGCCGACCGGCAGCGCCAACGGCGTGTCGTCGGCGAACAGCAGCGGCGTCCCGGCCGGCAACCCGGCCTATCCGGCGCCGGCCGAGCCTAAGTCGACGGGCTCGACCAACGCCAAGTAGGATTTCACGGCATCGCCGGCGCATCGATCGCGCCGGCCGCATGAAGGGCCGCCCCGCACCGGGGCGGCCCTTCGCCGTTCGGAGCGGGCCTGACCGAATCGTGACCGTACCGGGCCCGTTCGCCCTTGCCACGCAGGTATCGGCACGCATGATCGCGCCGCGGGGCGAACCCCGATCGGGAGGGCACGGCATGGCAACGAGCGACGCGGCGCGGCAAGGTGGGCGGCAGGACGGATCGACCGATCTCGAGCAGCTCGACGGCCTGGTGATCCCGCCCTTCTCCCGGCGCGGCTTCGTGATGACGAGCCTGATGACCGGCCTGACGCTGGCCACCACGCGGGTCGAGGCGCAGGCCATCCGCACCGACGAGGCCGGCATCGTCGCCGGGGAGGTGCGGATCCCGGTCGGCGACGGGCCGATGCCGGCCTACCGGGCGATGCCGGAGGGAGCCGGGCCGTTCCCGATCGTCCTGGTGGTCGAGGAGATCTTCGGGGTCCACGACTACATCAAGGACATCTGCCGGCGGCTCGCCAAGGCCGGCTACACCGCGGTGGCGCCCGAACTCTTCGCCCGCCAGGGCGACGTCTCGAAGATGACCGACGTACAGGAGATCGTCCGCGAGGTGGTGTCGAAGACCCCGGACGCGCAGGTGATGGGCGACCTCGACGCCACCGCCGCCTGGGCGGCCTCGGAGGCCAAGGGCGACGCCGGCAAGGTCGGCATCACCGGCTGGTGCCGCGGCGGGCGCACCGTGTGGCTCTATGCCGCTCACAGCGCCAACCTGAAGGCCGGCGTCGCCTGGTACGGCAATTTCGGCGGTACCCGCAGCGCGATCCAGCCCAAGACCGCCGCCGACGTGATCGCGGACATCCGCGCACCGATCCTCGGGCTCTACGGCGCTGCCGACACCGGCATCCCGGTCGCCGACGTCGACAAGGCGCGGGAGGCGGCGAAGGCCGCCGGCAAGGACGTCGAGATCGTGGTCTTCCCGGACGCGCCGCACGGCTTCCATGCCGATTACCGCCCGAGCTACCGCAAGGGCCCGGCGGAGGACGGCTGGGGCCGGATGCTGGCATGGTTCCGGCAGCACGGCGTCGCCTGAGCATCCGTCCGAATCCCCGTCGGTGTCGCGGTAAGCCTTGCATTGCCGCAACACCTCGGGAAGGATGAACACAGGGTCCCGGGAGCTATGCAACCAGTGGGCCGCAAGCTCGTTCCCTGCTCATGACCGAGTCCAGCGCCGCCGCGAAGACACAGCCCGTGATCCTGGTCGTCGAGGACGAGCCGGAGGAGCGTTTCCTGGCGGCTACGCTGCTGGAGGAGACGGGCTTCCGGGTCATCGAGGCCGAGACGGCCGAGAAGGCCCTGGCGATCCTGCGCGAGCGGGGCGACGAGGTGAACGTCGTCTTCTCGGACGTGCGGACCCCGGGCCAGATCGGCGGGTTCGAGCTCGCCCGCATCATCGGCGTCACCTGGCCGCGGGTCCACGTCCTGCTCACCTCGGGCGATGCCGGCGACCAGCCGAGCGACCTGCGGATGTCGGCCACCTTCATCCCGAAGCCCTGGCGCGCCCTCGATGTTCTCACCCTGGTCGAGCAGGCCGCCGGCTACCACACCGGCGGCGACGCGCGCGACGCGCACTGAGGCTCTCACCGCACCTCGAAGATCCCGTCGACCTCGACGCTGGCATTCCCCGGCAGGCTCGCGACGCCGATCGCCGTGCGGGCGTGGCGTCCGGCCTCACCGAACAGCTCGGCCATCAGGTCAGAGGCGCTGTTGACCGCCTTCGGCACGTCGGGCCAGCCCTGTTCGACCTGAACGAAGCCGCCGAGGCGGTGGCAGCGCACCACCCGGTCGAGGTCGCCGTCGAGGGCGAGGCTCAAGGACGCCAGCAGGTTCAGGGCGCAGATCCGCGCCGCCTCCCGACCCGTCGCGATGTCGGTCACCGGCCCGGTGAAGCGCACCTCGCCCTCCCACTCGCAGATCTGCCCGGCGAGCCACAGCGTGGAGCCGATGCGCGAGAACGGCAGGAAGGCGCCGCGCGGCTCGGGAACCCGCGGCAGAGTCAGGCCGAGGGCGGCGAGGCGGCGGGCGGGCTCGCCGCGGAGGGTGGGGGCTTGGTTCAACGCAACCTCTCGACACGTATCCAGATCAGTAGCGGCGGGCGCCGGGGATCGGCGGCGGCACGACGAAGACCCCGCCGGGCGCGGCGGGAGCGACGGGCGCGCCGTAGGAGGGGCCGTAGTAGCGGTCGTACGGGTCGTAGCGGCCGCCCGACCGGGACCGGTCGTCCCGCCAGCGGCCCTCGGCGTCGCGGCGGTCGCGGTCGTCCCGGTCCCGGTCACGGCGGCGGGGCATGATCTCGTCCGGGTCGTCCCGGCCGAAGGCGCGGCGATCGCGCCGGTCGAGGCCCCGCCCATCGTCGTCGGCGCGAAAGCGCGGGCCGTCCCGGTCGCGTCGACCGTAGCCCTCGTCCTCGGTGCCGCGGCGGGACCCGGTGGCCTCGTCGTCCCACTGCGCCGGCGCCGGGGCGGCGGAGAGGCTGACGAGCAGGGATGCGGCGAACAGGATTCTCATCGGGGCGGCGGTCCTTTCTCGGGTCAGGCGACGGCGTGGTCGTCGCCCGCCGTATATTCGCGCCACAGCAGTACCAGAGCCGCCATCACGGCGGGCCCGAGGAACAGGCCGAGCAGGCCGAAGCTCTCGACGCCGCCGAGGATGCCCAGCAGCACCCACAGGAAGGGCAGGCGGGTGGCGCCGCCGATCAGCACCGGGCGCACGAAGTGGTCCGCCACGAAGGTGACGACGAGGCCGGCCACCGCCACCACGATCGCCGCGGTGACGCCGCCCTGGGCGGCCGCGAGCAGGGCCGCGAGCCCGAAGGCCACGGGTGCCCCGAACGGAATCATCGCGGCGAGCGCCGTGAAGGCGCCGAGCAGCACCGGATGCGGCACGCCGGCGAAGTAGTAGACGACGCCGAGCAGGAAGCCCTCGCCGAGGCCGACCAGCACCAGCCCGTCGACCGTGCCGTGGACCGAGGCCGCCATCTGGCGCGCCACCCGCTCGCCGCGCGGGCCGAACAGGCGGCGGGCCGCCGACAGCCCTTGGGCCGCGAGACCCGGCCCGTCGCGGAACAGGAAGAACAGGGCGAGCAGGGTGAAGCCGAACAGCATCGCCCGGTGGACGATCTGGCTGCCGAAGGTGCGCCCGAACCCGACCAGCGACGAGTGGTTGATCGACTGGTCGACGCGCTTCAGGACCTCGGACGAGCCCTGCGGGTGGCTCAGGTTCTCCTGCCACCAGGCCGAGACCTGGGCGGCGCCGAACGGCAGGTGCGAGACGAAGTCCGGCACCGGCCAGCCCTGCTCCTCGATCTGGCGCCAGAACGCGACCGCGTCGTGCGCCTCGCGCGCCGCCTGGATCGCCACCACGACCAGCGGCACCAGGATCACCAGGGCGACCGCCAGCGTGAGGACGGCCGGCCACAGGAGGTTGTGCTTGCCCGGCGGCTTGATCCGCACCAGCCGCTCGCGCAGCGGCCACAGGGCGATCGCCAGGATCACCGCCCAGACCAGCGCCGGCAGGAACGGATGCAGCACCCACAGGCCGAGCGCCCCGAGCGCGATCACCAGGGCCGCGCGGGCAAAGGCGGAAGTCCCCGTCGCAGGCGGCGGCGGGGCGGGGGGGTGTCCGGGTCCGGGGACGGTCGGGGGTTTCACGTGTTCCATGCCGGAATCATCCTCCGCCGCGCGGCGGGTGCGTCATCCGACCTGACCTAGGGCACGCCGCGCCCACGGAAACGCCGCGCGGTTGCCGGCCCGTCCCCCCTCGTGTATGCGGGCCCCTCGACCGGGCCCTGCCCGGCGGACCCGTTTCGGGTAGGCGGTTTCGTGGCCGGGGTGCGGGCGGTGCCCGGAGGTCGCGCCGTTCGAGCCAGATCTCAGCAGGAAGACGGCTGCACGTCCATGTCCGACACCTTCGACCGCGTCGCCACCATCATCGCCGACGTCGCCGACATCCCGCGCGAGAAGATCACGCCGGAGAGCCACGCCATCGACGACCTGGGCATCGACAGCCTGGCCTTCCTCGACATCGCCTTCGAGATCGACAAGACCTTCGGGATCAAGCTGCCCCTCGAGCAGTGGACCCAGGAGGTCAACGAGGGCAAGGTTCCGGCCGAGCAGTACTTCGTGCTCAAGAACCTGTGCGAGCGCATCGACGGCCTGGTGGCCGAGAAGGCCGCCAAGGCCTGATCCGGTTCTGAAGCGGTCGCCGGGATGCGCCTCGAATATTTCGACATGATCGACCGGGTCGTCAGCCTCGACCGCGAGGGCGGGCGCCTCGTCGCCCGGTCCACGGTGCCGCAGGAGAGCCCGGTCTTCGAGGGACACTTTCCCGGTCACCCGCTGGTGCCGGGCGTGCTCCTCACCGAGACGATGGCGCAGGCCTCCGGGTACCTGCTGCTCGCGCGTGCGTCGTTCAGCCACATGCCGTTCCTGATGGGCGTCGACAAGGCGCGCTTCCGGACCTTCGTCGGCCCCGGGGCCGAGCTGGAGGTCGAGGCGAGCCTGGAGCACGACGGCTCGGGCTATGCCGTGACGAAGGCGGCGATCCGGGCCGAGGGCAAGCCGATCTGCAACGCCGAATTGCGGTTCCGGACCATGCCGTTCCCGGATGGGCTCGGCGCGCTGATGCGCGAGCGCACCGCCCGGATCGGCCTGCCCGACGGAGCGGATTCATGACAGCGGTCCCGACCCGCCCCGTGGTCGTCACCGGCCTCGGGCTCGTCTCCTGCGCGGGCGAGGGGGTGGAGGCGCATCTCGCCGCCTATCGCTCCGCACAGGCCCCGCGCACCGACGCGAAGACCTTCGCACCCTATCCCGTCCACCCGGTCGCGCCGCTCAGCCTCGACGGCCAGATCTCGAAGAAGTCCGACCAGCGGCAGATGGAGCCGTGGCAGCGCCTCGGCGTCTACGCCGCCGGCCTTGCCCTCGACGCGGCGGGCGCCAAGGCGGATGCGGCGCTTAAAAGCGCCATGCACCTCGTCGTGGCGGCGGGCGGCGGCGAGCGCGACTACGCGGTCGACGGCCAGATCCTCACTGGCCTGCGCCAGGCGGCGGATCCCGGCGCCTACCTCAACGAGCGCCTCCAGAACGACCTGCGGCCGACGCTCTTCCTCGCCCAGCTCTCGAACCTGCTCGCCGGCAACATCGCCATCGTGCACGGGGTCACGGGCGCCTCGCGCACCTTCATGGGCGAGGAATCGAGCGGGGTCGACGCGCTCCGCATCGCGCAGGCCCGCATCGCCGCCGGCCAGCTCGACATCGTCCTCGTCGGCGGCTCCTACAACGCCGAGCGGGCCGACGTGCTGCTGATCCACGAAATGGGCGGCCACCTCTCCAAGCCCGAGTACCGGCCGGTCTTCGAGCGTGCCGCCGCCCCCGGCTTCATCCTCGGCTCCGGCGCCGCCTTCCTGGTGCTCGAGGCCGCCGACCACGCCGCGGCCCGCGGCGCCCGGGCGCTCGCCCGGCTCGACGCGGTGGCGAGCGACCGCACCAAGCGCCGGGACGGCAGCGTCGCGGACAGCCTGACGGATCTCTGGGGCCGGGCCGGCCTTGCTCGGCCCGACGCCGTGATCTCGGCCGCCACCGGCTGCGCCGGCATCACGGGCGAGGAGCGGGACGCGTTGACGGCCCTGGCGCCGCAAGCGCCGGTCCGGGCGCTCGGCGACCTGACCGGCCACACGCTCGAGGCCGCCGCGCCCTTCGGCGCGGCGCTGGCGGCCGCCCTGGTGGCGGCGGGCGAGGCGCGCGAGGTCGCCGTCACGGCGGTCGGCCATCGCCGGGGCGAGGGCGTGCTGCGCCTCACCACCGCAGGGGACAGCCGATGAGCCGCGACCACGACGCGATGGGACGCCCCCTGGTGGCGGTCACCGGCCTCGGCGTGGTGACCTCGCTCGGCCGGGGCGTCGCCGACAACTGGGCCGCGCTGACCGCCGGCCGCTCGGGCATCCACGCCATCACGCGCTTCCCGACCGAGGGCCTGCGCACCCGCATCGCCGGCACGGTCGACTTCATCGCCGCCGACCCGATGGTGGCACCGATGCTCTCCGAGCGCTTCGCCGAGGCCGCGGCCGACGAGGCCGTCGCGCAGGCGGGGATCTCGGGCGATTTCCCGGGTGCATTGTTCATGGCGGTGCCGCCGGTCGAGATCGAGTGGCCGCAGCGCCAGGCGCTCGCCGAGGCCGCGGCCCCGAACGGCGACGTGACCTATGCCGACCTGCTGCGGGCGGCCGGCAGCCGGCGCTTCGACGACTGGCACGACCTGTTCATCTTCGGCACGGTGGCCGACCGCATTGCCGACCGCTTCGGCACCAAGGGATCGCCGATCTCGCTCTCGACCGCCTGCTCGTCGGGCGCGACCGCGATCCAGCTCGGCGTCGAGGCGATCCGCCGCGGCGAGGTCGAGGCGGCGCTCTGCATCGGCACCGACGGCTCGGTGAACCCGGAATCGCTGATCCGGTTCTCGCTGCTCTCGGCCCTCTCGACCCAGAACGACCCGCCGGAGGCCGCCTCCAAGCCCTTCGCCAAGAACCGCGACGGCTTCGTGATGGGCGAGGGCGCCGCCGCCCTGGTGCTGGAGAGCGCGGCGAGCGCGCGAGCCCGCGGCGCCAGGATCCTCGGCTACGTGCTCGGCTGCGGCGAGAAGGGCGACGGCTTCCACCGCACCCGCTCGAGCCCGGACGGCGCGCCGATCATCGCGGCGATCCGCGCGGCCATCGACGATGCCGGCCTGCATCCCGATCAGATCGACACCGTGAACGCCCACGGCACCGGCACGCCGGAGAACGACAAGATGGAGGCGATGGGCTGCCTTGCCGTACTCGGCGAGCGCATGCGTTCCGTGCCGATCTCCTCGAACAAGTCGATGATCGGCCACACGCTCACCGCCGCCGGCGCGGTCGAGGCGGCGTTCTCGCTGCTGACCATCGCGCATGGCCGGGTGCCGCCGACCCTGAACTACGCCGTGCCCGATCCGGCGATCCCGCTCGACGTGGTGACGGCCGCCCGCGACGTGCCGGTGCGGACCGTGCTGTCGAACTCCTTCGGCTTCGGCGGGCAGAACACCTGCCTGATCTTCGGGGCGGAGCCCGTCCGATGACCGCGATCCACAACCGGCGCGTCCTCGTCACCGGGGGTGCGCGGGGCCTGGGCGCCGCGATCGTGCGGTCGCTGATGGCGTCCGGCCACGACGTCGACTTCACCTATCGCGGCTCGCGCGAGGCGGCGGAAGCGCTGGCGCTCGAACTTACCGCCCTCCACCCCGGGCAGCGCCTGCGGCCCCATGCCCTCGACCTCGCCGACAAGGCGGCGCTCGACGATTTCTGCGGCGTGATGGAGGGCGAGGGCATCTTCGGCCTCGTCCACAATGCCGGCCAACCCTGCGACAGCCTCGCCGCCGTCCTCGACCAGGACCGGGCGGAAGCCGCGATGCAGGTCAACTTCTGGTCGCTGACCCGCCTCGCCAAGGCGCTGGTGCGGCCGATGACCCGGGCGAAGGCCGGCCGCATCGTCGCGATCGGCTCGGTGGCGGCGCTCCGGGCCAATCCGGGCAACGCGGCCTACGCGGCGAGCAAGGGCGCCTTGATCGCCTATTGCCGGACTCTGGCGATCGAATCGGCGCGCCGCGGCGTCACCGTCAACGTGGTGGCCCCGGGCTTCATCGACACCGACATGATGGCGCCCTACGCCGCCTACCGCGCCGGCATGGAGAAGCAGATCCCGTCCGGGCGCTTCGCCGCGCCGGCGGAGGTGGCCGATCTGGTCGCATTCCTGGTGAGCCCCGCGGCGGGCTACATCACCGGCACCGTGCTGCCGGTCGATGGCGGCCTCACCGCGATGATGGGCATCCATCGCACCTGACGAACCGGAATCATGCGGTACCCCCTCGCGTGCGCCGCCGTGGCGGCAGCCTTCCTCCTCGTTCCGGCGCCGGTCCGGGCGCAGGATTTCGGCCGGCTGGAGTTCTTCAGGGTCGAGGGGCTGCCCCCGGGCGACACGCTCAGCATCCGCGAGGCGCCGGACGCCGAGTCGCCGGCCATCGGTCAGGCGCCGCCCCGCGGGCGGCTTCGCGGCTTCGGCTGCACCAACGACACCCCGAGCCGCCTGACCTGGTGCCGGGTGAAGCTCGGTCCCATCGTCGGCTGGGCGCGGCGGCGCTACCTGACGCCGGAGTGAGGCGGCGTTGCCGAGGCGGCGCCCTCCGTTTAAGTCCCGTTCCAACGATCCTGTCCTTTCACATTGCAGTGCGCCTCTCCTCCCCCTTGTGGGGAGGAGCCGGAGGTGGGGGTGGTGCCGGATAGAGCTCACAGGTGCCTCCTGCACCACCCCCACCCCTGACCCCTCTCCACAAGGGGGAGGGGACACGCGCTCGTCCGACGAAAGACCCCCATGAAAGCCCTCCAGCTCTTCGGCGACCGCGACCTGCGCCTGACCGAGGTTCCCGACCTCGACGCCCCCGGCCCCGGCGAGGTGCAGATCCGGGTCCGTGCCGTCGGCCTCAACTTCATCGACGTCTGGGGCTTTCGCGGGATGGCCTTCGCCAAGCGCAAGCTGCCGCTCACCGTCGGGGCCGAGGCCTCCGGTGAGATCGCGGCGCTCGGCGAGGGCGTCGAGGGCTTGAGCGTCGGCGACAAGGTCGCGCCCTACGGCGCGCTCACCTGCGGGAAGTGCCGCGCCTGCCGCGAGGGCCGGGACAACCTGTGCGAGGAGGTCGGCGGCGTGCTCGGCTTCCACGTCGACGGCTTCGCCCGCGAGTTCGTCAACCTGCCGGCGCGCCTCGTCGTGCGGGTGCCCGATTCCGTCAGCTTCACCGACGCGGCCTGCGCGCCGATCGCCTTCGGCACCGTGCAGCACATGCTGTTCGACAACGCCAAGCTCGAACCCGGCGAGACGATCCTGGTCCATGCCGGGGGATCGGGCATCGGCACGACCGCGATCAAGATGGCGAAGGCGATCGGCTGCACGGTATTCACGACCGTGGGCGACGACGCCAAGGGCGAGAAGGCGCGGGCGCTCGGCGCCGACCACGTCGTCAACTACCGCACCGAGCGCTTCGAGGGCGAGGTGCGCAAGGCCACCAAGCGCAAGGGCGTCGACGTGGTGTTCGAGCATGTCGGCCCCGAGACCTGGAACGGCTCGCTGCTGTGCCTCAAGCGCGGCGGGCGCCTCGTCACCTGCGGGTCGACCTCGGGCGTCTCCACCACCATGAATCTGATGCAGCTGTTCCAGCAGCAATACCGCATCACCGGCTCGTTCGGCTGCCGCATCGCCAACATCCGCGAGGCGCTCGACAAGATGGCCGACGGGATCACCCCGGTGATCGACACCGTGCTGCCACTCGGCGATTTCGCGCAGGGGCTGGAGCGGCTGGAGTCGCGCAAGGTGTTCGGGAAGATCCTGGTCACGCTCTGACGGCCACGCCCGTCGAAGAACGGCGCGCGGGGCATTGTCGCGCTCTTGCGCAAACCGGCCGGGCAGGAGAAGAGGCGAGGCGCGAGGTTCGCAAAACCTGCGCCGTCCCGCCCTCTCGTATCCGGAATGCTTCGTGAGATCGTCGTGCTGCGCCTGAAGCTGAGGCTCTACCGCGCCCTGTCCCGCCTCGCCGGCCTGCCGATGGTCCTCGTGGTCCGCGTCCTGTTCGCGCTGGCGCGTCTGCTCGGGCCGGCCCGTGCCGCCGCGGCGGGCGCCGCGATCGCCCGGGCGCTCGGGCCGCGCCTGCCCTCGCACCGCACGGCGCTCGACAACCTGCGCCGCTCCTTCCCGGAGAAGGACGAGGCCGCCATCGCCGCGATCGCGCTCGGGGCCTGGGACAACCTCGGCCGCACCGGCGCCGAATACGCCCATCTCGGCGACATCTTCGACTACGACCCCGCCGCCGCCACGCCGGGGCGGATCGAGGTCGAGGGCATCGAGCACTTCTTCTCCCTGCGCGACGACGGCAAGCCGGGCCTGATCTTCTCGGCCCATCTCGGCAACTGGGAACTGCCGGCGATCTGCGCCGCCCGCTTCGGGCTCGAGGCGAGCGCGGTGTTTCGCCCGCCGAACAGCCCGGCCGCCGCGCAACTGGTGCAGGAGGTGCGCCGCGCCACCATGGGGGGCCTGACGGCGGCCGGCCCCGGCGCCGCCTTCAAGATGCAGGGTGTGGTCGAGCGCGGCGGTCATCTCGGCATGCTGGTCGACCAGCACTTCACCCGCGGGGTGGTGGTGGATTTCCTCGGCCGGCCGGCGCTGGTGAACCCGTTGCTCGCCAAGCTCGCCCGGCACTACGATTGCCCGGTCCACGGGGTGCGGGTGATCCGGCTGCCCGGCGACCGCTTCCGCCTGGAGCTGACCCCGGCGCTGGCCCTGCCGCGGGACGCCGGCGGCAGCGTCGACGTGCAGGGTGCCATGCAGGCGATGAGCGACGTCATCGCCGGATGGGTGCGCGAGCATCCCGAGCAGTGGCTGTGGATGCACCGGCGCTGGCGCCCGTCGATGCTGCCCAAGGCGCCGGCCCGCGCGCCGGCGGCCCAAGCCTCAAGCTCGATCCAGGCCTCAAGCTAACGTGACTTCTCTCCGCGCTCCCGCCGGGTGTTGATGGCACATGACGCGTGCGCCCTCCCACCGCTGGCTCGCCGGCCTCGTCGCGGCCGGCCTCGGCCTTCCCGGCCCCGCAGGCGCGCAGGACGTCGCCCCGCGGAGCCAGGAGATCGCCCGCCGGGACGAGGCGCCCCGGGCGGTGGTCGAGCTGTTCACCAGCCAGGGCTGCTCGGCCTGCCCGCCGGCGGACCGCCTGGTGACCGAGCTCGCCCGTGATCCGGGCGTGATCGCCCTGACGCTGCCGGTGACCTACTGGGACTATCTCGGCTGGAAGGACACGCTGGCCAGCACCTCGTTCACCGCGCGCCAGCGCGCCTATGCGAGCATGCGCGGCGACCGCCAGGTCTTCACGCCCCAGGTGGTCGTCAACGGCGCCACCACGGTGGTCGGCTCCGACCGGGTGGCGCTGGAACGCAGCATCCGTGAGCCCGGCACCGCCGCGAGCCTGCCGGTGCCGATCCACAGCGAGGCCGCTCCCGACCGCATCCTGATCGATGTCGGGCCGGCCCGCGAGGCCGGCCGCACCGCCGAGGTCTGGCTGCTGCCCGTCGCCCGGGCCCGCGAGGTCGCGATCGGACGGGGCGAGAACCGCGGCCGCACCGTCACCTACCGCAACGTGGTGCGGGGCATGCACCATGTCGGCGCCTGGCGCGGGGTGGCAGCTCACTACGAGGTACCCCGCACCGCGCTGGCGGCGGCCGACGCCGATTCCTACGTCGTGGTGCTCCAGGCCGAGAATAGCGGGCCGGGGCGCATCCTGGGGGCGGCCAAGGGGCCGGGCTTGTAAGAGCCTGATCGAGGTCGAGAATGGGATCAGGGCGGCGCCGGACGAACGCGCCGCCAGGAGGAGACGCGCGTGACCGGCCCGATCGACATTCCCGCCTACAGCCTGCCCGACACGAACCGCCGGGTGCTCCTCGCCCGCCGGCCCGTCGGCATCCCGCAGCCCGATGATTTCGAGCTCGAGGCCGGGCCGGTGCCCGAGCCGGGCCCGGGCGAGATCCTGGTGCGCAACCTCTACCTCTCGGTCGATCCGGCCCAGCGCGGCTGGGCGAGCGCCGAGGCCAACTATTCCCAGCCCGTGCCGCTCGGCGGTCCGATGCGGGCGCTGGCGGTCGGCGTCGTGGTGCGCTCGAACAGCCCGGAGGTCGCCGAGGGCGAGGTCCTGTACGGCTGGTTCGGCTGGCAGGATTACGCTGCCGTTCCGGTCTCGGCGATCTTCCGGCGCTGCACCGAGGCGGTGCCGCTCTCGGCCCATGCCGGGCTTCTCGGCCTCAACGGGCTCACCGCCTATCTCGGGCTGACCGTGCTGGGCCGGCCGCGGGCCGGCGAGACCGTGCTGGTCTCGACCGCCGCCGGGGCGGTGGGGAGCCTCGTCGGCCAGATCGCCCGCAACCTCGGATGCCGGCCCCTCGGTCTTACCGGGGACGATGCAAAGGTCGCCCGCTGCCGTGAGGCCTACGGCTACGCCGCCGCCTGGAACTACCGCACCGACGACTGGAGCGCGGCCCTCGCCGCGGAGGCGCCCGAGGGGGTGAACGTCTATTTCGACAATGTCGGCGGGCCGATCCTCGACGCCGCGTTGCGGCGGATGGCGGTCGCCGGGCGCATCGTCCAGTGCGGCACCGCCTCGGTGGCGAGCTGGGCCGACGTGCCGACGGGTCCTCGCGTCGAGCGCGAGATCCTGACCCGGCGCCTGGTGTGGAGCGGCTTCGTGGTGCTCGACCACAAGCCGCGGTTCGAGGAGGCGGTGGCGGCCCTGGCGGGGTGGTACCGCGAGGGCCGCATCCGCCTCGACGAGGACGTCACCGAGGGTATCGAGGGCGCGCCCGGGGCAATCGCGGAGCTCTACCGCGGCGAGAACCGCGGCAAGCGGCTCATCTTCGTCGGGTAGGGATGCCTGGGGCCGCGAGTCAGTCGACCCACTCGCCCCGGCGCATCAGCGGCTCGGACCGGCCGTCCGGCGTCACCCCGTCGACGTCGACCTCGGCAGAGCCGATCATCCAGTCGATGTGGATCAGGCTGCGGTTGGCGCCGCGCGCGGCCAGGTCCTGCTCGCTGAAGCCCGCACCGCCGTCGAGGAAGCACTTGCTGTAGGCCTGGCCGAGCGCGATGTGGCTCGCCGCGTTCTCGTCGTAGAGGGTGTTGCAGAACAGGAGGCCCGAGGCCGAGATCGGCGAGGAGGCCGGCACCAGGGCGACCTCGCCGAGGCGGCGCGCGCCCTCGTCGGTGTCGATCACCTTGGCGAGCACGTCCGCCCCGGTGCGGGCCCGCGACTCGACGATGCGGCCTTCCTCGAAGCGCACCGCGATCCCGTCGATCAGGGTGCCCTGGTAGGAGAGGGGCTTCGTCGCGCTGACATGGCCCTGCACCCGCAAGCAGTGCGGCGTGGTGAAGACCTCCTCGGTCGGGATGTTGGCGTTGCAGACGATCCCGTTCTTCGCCGTGGTGGCGCCGCCGCACCATTCGTGGTCGTCGGCGAGCCCGACGGTCAGGTCGGTGCCGGGCCCGCGGAAATGCAGGGCGGCGTAGCGCCGCGCGTTGAGGGCGGCGGTGCGGTCGCTGAGCGCCCGGTTGTGGGCCTCCCAGGCGCCGACCGGATCCGGCCCGTCGACCCGCGAGGCGGCAAAGATCGCGTCCCACAGCCGGGCGACCGCCTGATCCTCGGGCAGGTCCGGAAACACCGTGCGGGCCCAGGCCGGATTCGCCGCCGAGACGATGGTCCAGTTGGTGGCGAAGTTGGCGATCTGCTCGAGCGCCGGCATGTAGGCCTTGGACCGGGCGCGGTTGGCGCGCGCCACCTTGTCGGTGTCCTGGCCGGCGAGGAGCGAGGGATCGTCGCCCGAGATCGCGAGCCGGGCGGCGCCGGTGCGATAGGCCTGCGCCATGCCCTCGTAGAGCCAGCCGGCGGCCTTGTCGAAGGCGTCGTCGTGGCCGTGCTCGAAACGCGCCAGGGTCGCCTGGTCGTCGGCGAGCAGCGTCGTCACCACCGAGGCGCCGGCCTTGTAGGCCTGGGCGGTGATGCGGCGGGCCAGCGGCAGCGCGTCGAGGGGCGCCGTCATCACCAGTTCCTGCCCGGGCCGAAGCCCGAGCCCGACCCTCACGGCGACCTCGGCGAGCCGGTCGAGGCGGGCGTCGAAGTCGGGGGCTTTCGTCATAACGGGAGTACCTTTGGTTGGAACGAGCGCGATCCGTGACACCACATCCCACCCGCGACCTCATCCTGAGGTGTTAGTCGACCGAAGATCGACTAACCTCGAAGGAGGCTTCCAGTGATCCTGAAGCCTTCTGGAGCCCTCCTTCGAGGCCGCTACGCGGCACCTCAGGATGAGGTCGCGGGTGGGACAGGGCGGATCATGCGGTCGGATAGTGGGGTCTCACCCCACCCGCGTCCAGGCGATGCCGCCGAGATCCTCCCGGAAGGCGAAGCGGCCGAGGTGCTCGGCCACCACGCCCTGCATCCGGGTCAGCGTCTCCAGGTCCGGCGCCTCGACCCGCAGGGTCAGGCCCTCCGGGTCGGCTTCCGCCGTGAAGCGGCGGTCCTCTCCGAACGGCACGACGCCGCGCTCCGGCGTGAAGGTCGTCTCGGGGAACTTGTGGCTCCAGTGCTTGCACAGCTGGGTCAGGTAGCGGCTGCCGTTCTGCGTCTCGACGCGGGCTTGCGCCGCCAGGGTCACGGGCTCGCTCACGCGGAGGCTCCTTGCTGCAGCGCCGACCAGATCGCCTGCGGCGTCGCCGGCATGTTGATGTGGCGGATGCCGCGGGGCCGCAGGGCATCGACGAGGGCGTTCATCACCGAGGGCAGCGAGCCGGCGCACCCGGCCTCGCCGCAGCCCTTCACCCCGAGCGGGTTGGTGGTGGCGGGCACGGCGTGGCTCTCGAAGCCCATGAACGGCGCGTCGGAGGCCCGCGGCAGGCAGTAATCCATGAACGAGCCGGTCACGAGCTGGCCCTGCTCGTCATAGGCCGTGCGCTCCATCAGGGCCTGGCCGATGCCCTGCACGATGCCGCCATGGAGCTGGCCCTCGACCAGCATCGGGTTCACCAGCGTGCCGAAATCGTTGACGGTGGTGTAGCGCACGACCGTCGCGACGCCCGTCTCCGGGTCGACCTCGACCTCGGCGACGTGGCAGCCGTTGGGGAACGCCGAGGGCGATTCCTTGTGGGTGTGGGCGACGTCGAGGCTCCTGGGGGCGGCCGGGTCGGGAAGGCCCGCCCGCACCTTGGCGGCCAGTTCCAGGAGGCCGACGCCCCGGTCGGTCCCTGCGATGGTGAAGCGGCCGTCGTGGAACTCGATGTCGGCGGGGCCGGCCTCCAGCAGGGCGGCCGCGGCCTCGCGGCCCTGGGCGATCACGAGGTCGCCGGCCTCGACGAGCGCCGTGCCGCTCGCCATCAGCGATTTCGAGCCGCCGGTGCCGCCGCCGGCGATGAGCTGGTCGCTGTCGCCCTGGACGAGCCGGACGCGGTCGACCGGGATGCCGAGGCGGTCGTGCAGGATCTGGGCGAAGGGCGTGAGGTGGCCCTGGCCGTAATCGAGGGTGCCGGTGACGATCGTCACCGTGCCGTCGGCCTCGAAGCGGATGCCGCCCATCTCGTTGGTCGGCGGCGCGGTGATCTCCAGGTAGTCGCCGATGCCGATGCCGCGCAGGCGGCCGTTGGCCTCGCTCTCGGCGCGGCGGGCGGGAAAGCCGTCCCAGTCGGCGGCCTGGAGCGCCCGGTCGAGCACGGCCGGGAAGTCGCCGCTGTCGTAGGTGAGGCCGGACGGGGCCTTGTACGGCATGTCGGCCGGGCGGATGTGGTTGCGGCGGCGCAAGTCCACCCGGTCATGGCCGGTCTCGGCGGCGGCGGTGTCGATCAGCCGCTCGATGAAGTAGTTGCCCTCCGGCCGGCCGGCGCCGCGATAGGCGCCGATCGGCGTGGTGTTGGTGAAGAGGCACTCCACCGCCACGTCGAAGGCCGGGGTGCGGTACACGCCGACCATGTTGCGGGCGATGTTGACGGTCTGGAACAGCGGCGAGAGCGGGTTGAGGTAGCCGCCCATGTTGGCGCGGCCCCGGACCCGGAAGGCGAGGAAGTGTCCTTGCGCGTCGAGGGCCAGTTCCGCCGTCACCGCGACGTCGCGGCCGTGATGGTCGGACAGGAAGCTCTCGGAGCGCAGGTCGGTCCACTTCACCGGCCGGCCGAGGCGCTTCGATGCTTCGAGCAGCGGCAGGTACTCGGGGTAGACCGGGGCCTTCATGCCGAAGGAGCCGCCCACGTTGCCGGTCAGCACCCGCACCTTGTCGCGGGGCTGCTTCAGCACGCCGTCCGCCAGGGAGTTGCGCAGGCCGAACACCCCCTGCGAGCCGACATGCAGGGTGAAGCGCCCGCTCTCCGCCTCGTAGACGCCGATCGCCGACCGCGGCTCCATCGGGTTGATGACGAGGCGGTTGTTGACGAGGTCGAGGGAGGCGACGTGCGCGGCCTGCGCGAAGGCGGCTTCCGTCGCCGCTTGGTCGCCGGTGCGGAAGTCGAGGGCGAGGTTGCCGGGGGCGTCGTCGTGCAGGAGCGGAGCGCCCGCCGCGGCGGCCTCGTCCGGAGTGGTCACCACCGGCAAGTCCTCGATGTCGACGACCACCGCCTCCGCGGCGTCGCGGGCCTCGGCCAGCGTCTCGGCCACCACCAGGGCGACCGCCTCGCCGACGTAGCGCACCCGGTCGGTGCTGAGCGAGGCCTGGGGCGGCTTGCGCATCGGCGTGCCGTCCTGGTTCTTGAACGGCAGGCCGTTGCCGATCGCCCCGTAGCCGTCGAGGTCGGCGGCGGTGAGCACGGCCAGCACGCCCGGCAGGGCGCGGGCGGCCTCCGCGTCGATGCCCCGCAGGAGGCCGTGGGCGACCGGGCTTCGCACGAACACCCCGTAGGCCTGGCCGTCGAGGGCGAGGTCGTCGGTGTAGCGGCCCTCGCCCCGGACCAGCACCGGGTCCTCGGCCCGCCGCACGGGCTGGCCGATGCCGAATTTCTGCGGGCCGGCGAAGTCGCGGGCGTCGGGACGGGCGTTCATGCCGGTGCTCTCCGGAATTCTTGTCAGAGTCAGCTAGCAACTCGGCCATGGCATGCAAGACGCGGGCGGGCAGGCCACCCCGGCGCGCAGGGCACGGCTCGCGATGCGGTCGCGACCTGCGCTACATCCGGGGCGAACCGGAGAGCCCCGCCATGACCGAAGACGCCGCGCTCGCAGCCCTCGCCCTGCTCTTCGAAGACGTGTTCGGCGAGCCGGTGCCGCTCAGCCCCGGGCTCACCGCCGAGGACGTCGAGGGCTGGGACTCGACCCGGATGATCGAGCTCGTCATCGCGGTCGAGGCGCGCTTCGGCATCAAGCTCACCACCCGGGAGGTCGACGGGCTGGGAAGCGTCGGCGACCTCGCGGCGGTGATCGCCCGCAAGGCGCCGCGGTGACCGCCGACCTCGCCTGGCTGCCGCAGCCGCCGGCGGACTTCGCCGCCCGCCTCGCCGCGGCCGAGGCGCGGCCCGACCGGGAGGCCTGGGACGCGCTCGCGGACCTCGCCCGCACCCGCCTCGACCCGGCGCGCACCGCCCGGCTCGACCAGGTGCTGCAGCGACGCTTCCCGGAGACGTCGCCGGCCGGCCCGGCCTGGCGCCTCGCGCTGCTCGGCTCCTCGACGCTGTCGCATCTCGCCGCCGGTATCCGGGTCGGGGCCCTGCGCCGCGACCTGCGCGTGACGGTGCACGAGGGCGCCTACGGCCAGTCCGACCGGGAGGTCGACAGCGAGGCCCTGCACGCGCTCCGGCCCGACACCGTGCTGCTGGCCCTCGACGCCGACGCCCTCCTGGGACCGGCCGGGGACGTCGGCGCAGCCCTCGACCGGCTGAAATCGCTCTGGGCCCGGGCCCGGGCGGCGCATGGCTGCACGGTGATCCAGCAGACGCTGCTGCCGGCCGCGATCCCGCTGATGGGCGGCAACGAGCACCGCATGCCGGGCTCGCTCGCCGCCCGCACGGCGCGCCTCAACGCCGGCCTGCGGGACGCGGCCGTGGAGGAGGGCGTCGACCTCCTCGCCCTCGACGACGCGGTGGCGCGGCACGGGCTCGACGCCTGGCACGATCCCGCCCTGTGGCTGCGGGCCCGCCAGGCGGTGACGCCGGCCGCCGCCCCGCTCTACGGCGACCTCGTCGCCCGGCTCCTCGGGGCCCGCCTCGGCCGCTCGGCCAAGGCCCTGGTGCTCGACCTCGACGACACGCTGTGGGGCGGCACGGTCGGGGAGGAGGGGCTCGCCGGCCTGATCGTCGGGCAGGGGAGCGCCGCGGGCGAATCGTTCCTGGCGCTCCAGGCCCATGCCCGCGATCTGGCGCGCCGCGGCATCGTGCTGGCGGTCTGCTCGAAGAACGATCCCGAGGTGGCCCGGAGGCCGTTCCGCGAGCATCCCGACATGCTCCTGCGCCTCTCCGATTTCGGCGCCTTCGCGGCCAACTGGGACGACAAGGCGACCAACCTCCGGCGCATCGCCGCCGAGCTGCGCCTCGGCCTCGATTCCCTCGTCTTCGTCGACGACAACCCGTTCGAGCGCGCCCTGGTGCGCGAGCACCTGCCGATGGTGGCGGTGCCGGAGGTGCCCGACGAGCCGGCGCTGGTCGCCCGCTGCCTTGCCGATGCCGGCTACTTCGAGGCGGTGGCGCTGACGGCAGAGGATCGCGGGCGGGCGCAGGCTTACGCGCGCGACCGCGCCCGCCGGGACGAGGCGGGCGGGGGGACGACCGACCTTGCCGGCACGCTCGCGGGTACCCTTGCCGGCCTCGGGATGCGGCTGGCCTGGCGGAGCTTCGACGCCGTCGGGCTTCCCCGCATCGTCCAGCTCGTCAACAAGACCAACCAGTTCAACCTGACGACCCGGCGCCTGCGCGAGGCCGAGGCCGCCGCGCTGATAGACGATCCCGCGGTGCTGACGCTGCAGCTGCGCCTCGCCGACCGCCTCGCCGAGCACGGGATGATCGCCGTCGCGATCGGCCGGCTCGTCGGCCGGGACCTCGTGATCGAGACCTGGCTGATGAGCTGCCGGGTGCTCGGCCGGCGGGTGGAGGAGGGGATCCTGGCGATCCTCGCGGCGCAGGCGGCGGGCCGGGGCGCGCGCCGCCTCGTCGGCCTCTACCGGGCGAGTGGGCGCAACGGGATGGTGGCGGACCTCTACCCCCGCCTCGGCTTCACCCTCGCGCCACCGGAACCCGACGGGGCGGAACGCTGGGTCCTCGATCTCGCCGCCTACGCCCCGCCCACCGACCTGCCGATGACGCTGGGGACGTTCTGACGGGCTCCATCGCGTCCGAGACCGGACAGCGAGCGGTGCGCAGCGTGGCCCGGCGCCTTGACAGGCAGGGCCCGTCCCCGGCACTGGCCGGAGGTATCCCTTCCGCCCGCGGCCCTTCCTCGCCCCATGCTTCCGGCCCTGCTGCCCTCCGAGCCGGTGTTTCTCCCGGTCCAGGCCCGCTACGCGGGCGGCGCCGGGCCGGGCACGCACGAGGGCGAGCACGCGATCACCGCCAACAACCGCTGGTCGCGGGCGCTCCTGACCTTCCGCGACCTGCCGGCGGGGGCCTGGTGCTGCCTCGAGGCGCGGCTCGCCTGGTCGGCCGAGGAGGAGGGCGGGCTTGCCGCCGATTTCGTGCTCGCGGGCTTCGACTTCCTGGCCGGCGACGGGTCGAGCCTCGACGTCGAGCAGGTGCCGGGCCTGTCGCGCACCCTCCTCGATCCCCACAGCGCCTGGATCGCCGGGCCGGCCTGCCAGCCCGCCGGCAGCGAGCTCCTGCGCATGGCGCCGGTGCGGGTCGCCTTCGGCGTGCCGCCCCAGGCCCGCGGCCTCGTCCTCACGCTGCGCTCCTGGCGCAACACCGAGGGCGTGACCATCGCCGAGCCCTGCCTGCGCCCCGTGACGCCGCTGACGCCCGCGCCCTTCCGCAGCCGCAGGCTAGGGCCGAACCCCGTGCCGTCGCGCCACAGCCTGGTGCCGGGCCTCGGCCTCGTGGTGCGCGGGCAGCTCCACGCCTCGCGGGTGAAGGAGCACGCCGCGCGGGTGAGCCTCGTCTACCGCGACCGCGACGGGGCCGAGATCCCGCCGCCCTATCCGGGCACCGTCTCGGTCCCGGGCTCGGAGGAGGCGCCGGGCCTCGGCGCCAGCGTGAACCTGCCGGCCCAGCCGCAGGCGCGCCGCTTCACCCTGGACCTCGAACCGCCGCCGGGCGCCCACACCCTCGACCTCGCCTTCTGCACCTGGGAGGAGGAGGGCGAGGCCGGCCCCGCTGTCGCGCTGCTCGGCCCGCCCGAGGTGGCGCTCGAGGACGGATTCCGGCTCGAGAGCCTGTGCGGCGACGACCTCCTCGACGCGCCGGGCTTCCTCGCCCGGCTGTCGGCCCGGCTCGGCCGCGATCCGGGCGCCGAGGCGGCCTGGATCCCGGGCCCGGGCGAGGCCGGCGCCGCGGCGCTGCCGCTCGCCCGCGCGCGCCAGCTGCGCGGGGAGGGCGAGCGCCCGGTCGCCCTGCGGCCCGATGGCGGCCTCGTCCTGCGGCTCGCCGGCTGCCCCGACTGGGCCTTGCCCGACCGGCCGGACTTCGACGAGGACCCGTTCCGGGCCGCCCCCGTCCGCGCCGTGCCCTGGCGCCTCGCCTACCAGTCGTTGACGTGGCTCCTCGCCCTCGCCGAGCCGGCGCCGGGCCGGGCGCTCGGCCTCGCCCAGGCCTGGTCGCGGGCCAACCCGTGGGGCCAGCCGGCCGACCCCTTGAGCCTGCATCCGGGCGCGCTGCTTCCCCGGGCGGAGGTCTGGATCGGGCTCCTCGCCCTGCCGGGCGCCGGGGCCGCGGCGCCGGTCCTCACCGGCGAGGCGGTGCGCCACGGCTTCGCGCTCGCCGAGATCGTCGGGCAGAACACCTTCGGGCGGAGCCTCCACCAGCTCCAGGCCGCCGCCGCGCTGCTGGCCGTCGCCCGGGCGCTGCCGCGCCTGCCGCTCGCCGGCCACTGGGAGGCGCTCGCCCGCGAGAGCCTGCGCGACGGGGTGCCGGCCCTGCTGCCCGAGGACGGCCGCTTCGCCGAATCCTCGCTCCACCGCCGCCTCGACCTCGCCACCCTCGGCCACGCCCTGCGGGACGCCCTCGGGCCCGCCGCCCCCGGCCCCCTCGTCGCCGCCCGCACCGAGGCGGCGCTGGCCGAGCTCGCCGGCCTCCTCGATCCCGCCGGCCGGCTGCCGCCCTTCGGCGAGGTGTTTACGGGTGCCGACGAGGCCTCCTGGATCGCCCGGCTGCGCGGCACCGGCGGGCTGGTGGCGCAGCGCCCCGCCGCGGCCGGGCCCGCCACCGCCTCGACGATGCTCCTGCCCGACACCCTGACGGCTCGCCACGAGGCCGCCGGGCGGGGCTGGTCGCACTTCGCCTGCACCTTCGCCGAGACCTCGCCCCAGGGCCACGCCGATTGCAGCTCCTACGTCTACGCCGCCGGCTCGACCCGCTGGATCGTCGAGGCCGGCGGCTCGGAGCAGGTCGAGGCCGGGGCCTCGCGCCACTACCTGCTCTCGGCCCGCGCCCACAACGTCGCGGTGGTCGAGGGGCGCGAGCCGGTGGCCGGGTACGGCCTCCACCGCGGCAGCCTCGCCCTGCCGGGCGCCACCGCCCACGCGATCGAGACCACCGTGCACGGGCCGGGCTATCGCCATCTGCGGGTCTTCGTGCTGCCGCACGACCTCTCGGGCCTCGCGGTGATCGACCGCGTCACCGCCCTCGATCACGGCAGCCTGACGATCCGGGCCTTCGCCCACCTGGCGCCCGAGACCCTCGTCGCCGTCGAGGGAGCGCGCCGGGTGCAGGCCCGCCAGGCCGGCCGGCGCCTCGGCCTGGTGCCGTTCGCCATCGCGGGCCGGGTGGCGGGGCTCGAGGCGGCGATCGCCCGCGGCGACCGGCCCGGCACGATGCAGGGCTTCGTCGTCGGCCAGCCCGGGACGCTGGCCCCCGCCTGCACCCTGTCCTACGCGGTCGCGGGCCGCGGCACGGCCTGCGGCGGCCTGCTGATGGCGGTCGACGGCCCGGCCGAGGATTCGCTCGCCCGCATCCTGGCCCGGGACGAGCTGACGCGGTTCCTGATGCAGGCCTGAAGCCCCGGGACCCCGGCGCGCACGGTTGTCGGCGCCGCTTCATCCGCGGAAATATTTCCTCGTGCGGTCGGGAACACGGGGCGGGGTCTCACGGTCGTCCCGGCGACGCTGGGTCATGCCGGGCGCGGGAGGAGGGAAGCGGCTCGCCGGCCCCGGGCCCGCCCGGGCGGGCCAGCCCCCTCTCGCCCGAGCCCTTTCCCGATGCACGATCCGGACGCGCGGCCCTACCAGCCCATCGAGGCCTACGGGCTCGTCAGCAACTGCCACGGCTGCGCCCTCGTCGCCCGCGACGGCTCGATCGACTGGGCCTGCCTCGAGCGCTTCGACGCGGCCCCGGTCTTCTCGCGCCTCCTCGACCGCACACGCGGCGGCTTCTTCGCGCTCTCGCCCGACATCCCGTCCGAGAGCGCCCGGCTCTACCTGCCCGGCACCAACATCCTGGAGACCACCTTCACCTGCGCCACCGGAGCGGCGACCGTCCACGACGTGATGCTGGCCCCGGAGGCCGGGCGGACGCTGCCCTGTCTGGTGCGCCTCGTCTCCGGCGTCTCCGGCCGGGTGCCGATGCGGATGGTCTACCGGCCGCTCGCCGGCTTCTCCGAGACCTTTCCGACGCTGAGGGCGATCCCGGGCGGCGCCGGGGCCGATGGCCTGCCGGACCTGATCGCCGACCTGCCGCTCGCGATCGAGGGCGCCGAGGCGGTGGCGCTGTTCACGATCGAGCACGGGGACGAGCAGGCCTTCGCGCTCTATCCCGGCGGCGCGGGCGACGCCAAGACCCTGCGCCCCCGCGCCCTGATGGAGACGGCGCGCCGGGCCTGGGCCGGCTGGTCGGCCGGCGCCGCCTATGACGGGCCGCTCGCCGACCAGCTCCTGCGCAGCGCGCTCACCCTCAAGGCCCTGACCTACGCGCCGTCCGGCGCCATCGTGGCGGCGGCCACCACCTCGCTGCCGGAGGAGATCGGCGGCATCCGCAACTGGGACTACCGGTTCTGCTGGATCCGCGACGCCTGCCTGTCCTTCTACGTGCTGAAGAAATTCGGCATGGTGGCGGAGGCGGAAGCGTTCTTCCGCTTCGTCGGCACGCTCGCCGAGCGCGACGAGGGCGGCCTCAAGCCCCTCTACGCCATCGCCGGCGAGACCGACCTCACCGAGCACGAGGCGACGCATTTCGAGGGCTGGCGCGGCAGCGCCCCGGTCCGCTACGGCAACGAGGCCGCCGAGCAGCACCAGGGCGACGCCTACGGCCAGGTGCTCGACCTGCTCCACATGTACCGGAGCCTCGGCGGCACGATCCCCGGGGCGATGGAGCGCCAGGCGGTTCGCCTCGCCGACTTCGCCGCCGCCCACTGGCACGAGAAGGATGCCGGCCTGTGGGAGCCGCGGAAGCCCGAGGAGCACTACCTGCACGCCGCGATCATGAACTGGGTCGCGGTCGACCGCGCCATCCGGCTCTTCGGCGAGCGGCCGCACTGGTGCGAGGCGCGGGACGCCATCGTCGCCCGGGTCAACGGCGAGGGCGTGCATCCCCGCGACGGCTACTACCCGCAATATGTCGGCGCCGACGATCCCGACGCCGCGCTGCTCATCGCCCCGATGGTCGGCTTCCCGGTCGACGAGGCGGTCTTTTCCCGCACGGTCGAGGTGGTGATCGATCGCCTCGGCCACGGTCCGCTGGTCTATCGCTACCGCAACGACGACGGGCTGCCGGGCCACGAGGGCACCTTCCTGATCTGCGCCTTCTGGCTCGTCGACGCGCTGGCCTGGCTCGGCCGGACCGAGGAGGCGCAGACCCGCTTCGACGCCCTGCGGGCGCTCCAGAACGACCTCGGCCTCTACGCCGAGGAGGTAGCGGAGGACCGCACGTTCCTCGGCAACTTCCCGCAAGCCTTCAGCCACCTCGCCTTCATCCACAGCGCCCTCGTCCTCGACCTCGCCGCCCAGGGCGGGCGCACGGCGGTGGCCGGCACCTATGCCGACCGCACCCTGCGCGAAACCCGCTGGCGCCGGGTGCCGTGGATCGTGCCGCCGGAGGGGGAGGGGCAGGGGTAGGGGAAGCGGTTTCCCCGCCCGCCATGCCGCGGGGCAGGCGGAAGGACGGAGCGTTCCGCCGGCACGGCAGACCCGTGGCGACGGATCGTCCAAAGTCTGACACAAAGTCTTGATCGCAAGACTGCAGGCCGGCACCATCTTCAGACGATCGAGCGTGCGATTAACCCGATCTTGAAGGCGAGCCGCCATTCGTCGACGACGGGTCGATGGACGGCGTTGGTAGTCATCATGGGAAAGCGGCGCGGTCTCGCGGGTCTGCTGGTCGCGCTCGGACTCGCCCTTCCGGCCTCGGCACCGGCCGGGGACGTGCAGGTTACGCATCAAGCCACCAAGCAGATCACCTGGTCGCTCTACGACGCGCCGCCCTTCACGATCGTCGAGGGCGAGAACCGGGGCCGCGGCGTCTTCGACCGGATCCGCCAACTCCTGACCGCCCGGCTGCCGGACTACGCCGTCGCCCACGTCACGGTGCCGTTCCCGCGCATCGTCTCCGCGCTCAGGATCGGCGAGGAATGGTGCTTCGTCGGCGGGGTGAAGACGCCCGAGCGCGAGGCCTTCGCGGCGTTCTCGCGCCCGGTGGCGATGTTCTACCCGCTGCGGATCTTCGTCCCGGCCGCGAAGCGGGCGCAGTTCGAGGCGCTGGGTCCGCTGTCCCTGCGCAGCCTGCTCACGGAGCACCGCGCCTTGCGCACCAGCGTGCTGCGCGACCGCGCCATCGCGCCGGCGGTGGACGAGCTCTTCCGGCAGCATCCGCCGGGGCAGACCTACGCCCGCTTCGTCGAGGCCTACCGGATGCTGCGAAGCGACCGGCTCGACTACCTCGTCGATTTCTCCAGCATCGCGGCCTACAACGCCCGCCAGGTCGCCGAGCCGGGCGCCTTCGTCGGCCTGCCGTTCGTGGAGAGCCCGGAGCCGGTCTTCGCCCGGGTGATGTGCCCGGCCACGCCGTGGGGCCGCGAGGTGGTGGCGCGCATCGACGCCGTGCTGGAGACCGCGCGGCCGGGTCCGGACTACCGCGAGATCGTCGAGGCCTGGGCGGCCGAGGAGGACCAGCCGCGCATCCGCGCCGTCTACGACGCCTTCCTGGCGAGCGACTGAGCCGGAGCGCGAGCGTGCGGTCGGGGCGGGCTCGGCGTGGCGGTCAGACATTATGATTTTGCAAAGGCTCGCCATGCGAGATCGTCTTGCACTGACCGCGATCACGGACCTGTTTCACGTGATCTCGACGGCGCTGGCTGCATCGACCAAAGACCGGTCGAGGATTGTACGAGATACGTCATGGTGAAACGGTGCGGTCTTGCCGGTCTGTTCCTGGCGCTCGCGCTGGCCGGATCGGCGCGGGCCGAGGGCAAGCAGATCACCTGGTCGGTGTTCGGCGCGGCGCCGTACACGATCGTCGACGGCGAGAACCGCGACAACGGCATCTCCGACCGGATCCGCCGACTGCTGACCGCCCGCCTGACCGATTACAGCCATTTCACCATGCTCGTGCCGTTCCCACGCGTCCTCGCCTCGCTCAAGAGCGGCGAGGAGTGGTGCTTCGTCGGCGGTGTGAAGACGCCCGAGCGCGAGAGCTTCGCGGTGTTCTCGCGGCCAGTGGCGATGTTCTATCCCCTGCGCATCGTCGTACGCGCGGAGAACCGCGCCCGCTTCGAGGCCCTCGGCCCGCTCTCCCTGCAGAACCTGCTGACCGAGCATCGCTCGTTGCGCACGAGCGTGTTGCGCGACCGCGCCATCGCCCCGGCGGCCGATGCGCTGTTTCGCCAGTATCCGCCGAGCCAGACCTATTCGGAGTTCGGAGAGGCGTTCAGGATGCTGCTGAACGGCCGCCTCGACTACCTCGTCGAGTTCTCCAGCATCGCGACCTATCACGCCCAGGCGCTCGGGGCGCCGGATGCCTTCGTGGGCCTGCCGTTCGCGGAAGAGAACCAGGAACCGGTCTTTCCCCGGGTGATGTGTGCCGGCACCCCCTGGGGGCGCGAGGTGGTGGCCCGCATCGACGCGGTGCTGGCCGAGGAACGGGCGAGCCCGGCCTACCGGAGCATCGTCGAGGCCTGGGCGGCGGAGGCGGACCTGCCGCGTATCCGCGCCGTCTACGATTCGTTCCTGGCCAGCGACTGAACCGGGACGCCTCCGGGCATGGTTTGGCCGGGCGCACGCGCGGCGGAGCCGTCGGCTCCGCATCGCCGGGCACGGCGCACCGTCACGCCGCCAGTGCCGTCCCCTGCACGGCGAAGGGCTCGACCCAGACCTGGCGGCCGCCCAGGTCGTGCACGCTCACCCGCCATCCGGCCCCGTCGTCGCCCGGGTCGAGGCTGGCCATCGCCGCTGCGGCGACCTGCCGGGCGCGGCGGGCGAGGGCGCCCGGGCCGCGCACGAGGCTGCCCTCGGCGTCCAGGATGCATTCCGAGCCGTTGGTGCAATGGAAGCGGTAGCGCGTCATGCCGTCCCTCTCTCGTCGCCGGTCGCCCACGGTCGTTAATGTTCACTATATGTTCCGATATACCGATCCGCCAAGGGCCATGACGCGGTGTCGCAGGACGCCGCGCCGGCGGGCCGTATGCCGTCGGACGGCGGAATCGTGGCTGGGGACGGCTCGCCGCCGCCCGGGATTCCTGCCAGATTCCTTCCCGTTGCCGATGCACCGCATCGATCGCGACCTTCTTCCGGCGGGAGGCACCGTTGTCCGGCCTGTTCGATTCCATCCTGAACTGGCGGCTCCTGCCGGGGTCGCACGCCTTCCCGGGACCGGACGGCGGCACCTGCATCAACGAGGCGGCCGTGGTGGCGGCGGGGCTGCCCTACCGGGCGATCCGCTCCTCGGCGGATTGCCCGCCCTGCTTCTCCGTCCCGCTCGCGGCCTACGCGCTCGGCCTCAACGACGCGATGCCGGACGACGAGCGGCCGCGGCTGATGGCGTTCGTGCTCCGGCTCGCCGGCTCGGCCGACGACCCGGCTATCGAGGAGGCGCGCACGGCCCATCTCGTGCTGCAGGGCGTGCGCCGCCTGCTGCCGCCGGTGCTGGAACGGGCGGGGCTGGCGCAGCATGCCGCCGCCTGCCGGTCGGCGGGCGAGCTGGATCGGGCCGTGACGGTCGCCCGTCACGCCGCCTGGTCGGCCGGCTCCCTGGCTGAGGCCGCGGGCCGCAACGGCACTTGGGTACGGGGTGCCCGAGCGGCGGCAGCGGCCCGGGCCGCGCTGTTCGCCGCCGAGATCGACGCCCGCACGGCCGCCGATGCGGCGGAGGCGGCTGCCCTGTTCTGGCCCGGCGCCTGGGCCGAGGCCGTGACGATCCTCGACGAGGCCGCGTGCCTTGGCCGACAGGCCCCGGCCCTCGCCCCTGAGGAAGCCGGAATGCGGCTCGAGGCCGCGAAAACCCAGCGGCGTGCGCCGGCTCACGCCCCGGCGTGACTGCTGGAATCTCCTGGTCGCCTGAATGCGCGCGAATAGCTGCGCACTCATGAGGCCCACGGAAGCTCGGTCTTCCATTCGAACGCTGCACCGTAGGCGGGGAAACGCCAACGCCCGAAGATGATTCAGGTCGAGGGGGAGTGCGCCGCGAAAGACGAAAAACCCCGCCGGCTTCCGCCAGCGGGGTTTTTCGTGTGGTTTGGTTGCGGGGACAGGATTTGAACCTGTGACCTTCAGGTTATGAGCCTGACGAGCTACCGGGCTGCTCCACCCCGCGCCA
>NZ_JAZFXT010000039.1:0-58787 GCF_036448855.1 Methylobacterium ajmalii | reverse complement strand
ACAACGGCGACCTGATGGGCTACCGCGGCCTCGGCCGCCTCAACCTCGACGCCCGCACCCAGACCGCCTACGGCACGCTCCGCGCCTTCGTGCGCTTCGAGCTCGCCTCGCGGACCGGCGCCTACCTCACCTCGGGCACCCAAAACCGCGCCGCCAACGGCTTCTTCGGCATCGGCGTCGACACGTTCAGCCGCTCGCAGCAATACGTGAACGTCGACAAGGCCTTCATCCAGTTCGCCGGCCTCACCGCCGGTCGCGCGGCCTCGTTCTACGACTTCTACGCCCACGACTTCGAGATCATCGGCACCTCGCTGGGCTCGGACGTCGCCTCGACCAACCTGCTCGCCTACACCGCGACCTTCGGGAACGGCTTCTCGGCGACGCTGTCGGTCGAAGACCCGATCTTCCGCAAGACCCCGCTGTTCGGCACCGCCACCGCCGGCAACGCGGCGAGCGCCTTCGCGGTCTACACCGCCGCGACCGCCAACCTGACCCCGGTCATCGCCACCAACGCGGCCGGCGTGCCGGTCGGCGAGGCGTTCTACGACCTGCGCCAGACCTCGCGCATGCCCGACTTCGTCGGCGCCCTGCGCTACGACGCCGCCTGGGGCTCGGCCCAGCTCTCGGCCGCCGTGCATGAGCTGAACGCCGGCAACGCTGCCGCCGTCCTGAACTTCGCCGGCGGCGGCATCACCGGCGCCTCCGCGCCGCGGGTCAACTCCGAGTACGGCTGGGCCGTGCAGGGTGGCCTGAAGATCAACATGCCGTTCATCGCCGCCGGCGATGCGCTGTACCTGCAGGGTTCGTACGGCGAGGGCGCACAGCTCTACACCGGCTACTCCTCGTACATCGGCTCCTACACCGTCAGCTCCGGCAACACCCAGGGCGCGCCGTTCGCCACCTTCTTCGCCGACGCCGCGGTGAACCCGCTGAGCGGCAAGATGGAGCTGTCGACCAGCTGGACCGTCGTCGGTTCGTACCTGCACTACTGGGCGCCCGAGTGGCGGTCGGCCGTCATCGGCAGCTACGGCGAGATGAGCTTCGGCAAGACCAGCCGCAACCTGCTCGGCGGCCTGAACTTCAACGGCCTGGGCAACCCGGTCAACAGCCCCGGCGCCTTCCTCTACAGCGCGGCCCTGCGCGACACGAGCCAGTTCGTCGTCGGTGCCAACCTGATCTGGTCGCCGGTCAAGGATCTCGATATCGGCGTCGAGGGTCTCTACAACCGCGTCGACCTGAAGGGCGGCGCCGTGATCGACCAGAACAAGGCCCCGGGCGCCAGCGCCGCCGGCATCAACGCCGCCGGCCTGCCGATCAACGCGGCCGGCCTGGTTCTGCCGACCGCCAAGTCGGCCGACACCTTCAACATCCGCATGCGCGTCCAGCGCGACTTCTAAGATCAGTCTTAGTCGATATCAGGGGGTCCCGGCGCGAGCCGGGGCCCCTTTTTCGTTTTGGGAAATCGAGCAAGAAAAAAGGCGCACTCGGAGAGTGCGCCTTGCAGGTTCCCTGGGTCTCGAAACTCAGGATGGTCAACTTATAACAGGACGATCGGGTCGTTTCAACTATCGACAGATCATTTTATCGACGGCGCAAATAAAAATTGCCGCCGGGTCGAGCGCCGGCAAGTTTCCTCGGGAACGGTGGGGCTCCGGGTGAGACGGCGACGCTCCAGGACGCGAGACCGGCCGCACCCCGCCCGATCCGGCCCCGTCGCCGCGCCTCGTCGGACGCGCGCGGGCCCTCAGGCCTTCTGTTCCTTCAGGCGGCGGACGCACTTGCTGTAATATTGCGGCCAACGCGGGCCTTGCACCGCCTTCTCGGACGGCGCGAGGGCGCGCCACTCGGCGCCGCACTTGCGCTGGCGCTCGCGGGCGGCGAGGGCGCGGATGCCGGGCTCGCGGCGGGGCGCCGCTTCGGTGCCCGGACCGGCCTCGCCGAGGGCGGAAGCGGGCGCGGCGACGACCAGGACCGCCAGGGCGGCACGGAGAAGGGCAGGGCGGATTCGGGCGGGGCTCACAGCGGAGATCATGTCAGGGCTCGCGGGAGGGAAGGGCGGTACGGGCCGCGGATCGACGCGCCGCGCAGCCGAGACTGCCACAACCTGACGTAAGGGCAAGAGGGCAGGGCGGTTGCGCCCGCCCGCCGCACACCCCGGGAACGGCCCGGTCGGACGATCGGGCTTCGGGGAAAAACAGCCCTGCATGACCGCCGGTTGAGACAACCTTCACCCTGTACAGCGCAGGCCCGGCCCTGTTTACCTGCCGGGGAAGCCCGATGCGCGACGGACGCGACCCGTCCCCGCCGTGCGAGAAGGACCAGCCGCATGTCGGCCGTGACGACGCCGCCGATCGACCTCTACTACTGGACGACGCCGAACGGCTGGAAAGCCTCGATCATGCTCGAGGAATGCGGCCTGCCGTACCGGATGATCCCGGTCAACATCGGCAAGGGCGCCCAGACGGCCCCCGAATTCCTGGCGGTGGCCCCGCTCGGCAAGATCCCGGTCATCGTGGATCCGGACGGGCCCGGGGGCGCGCCGATCACGGTGTTCGAATCGAACGCGATCCTGCAATATCTCGGCCGCAAGACCGGGCTCCTCTACCCCTCCGAGGAGCGGGCCCGCATCGCGGTCGACATCTGGCTGTCCTGGCAGGCGGCGAATTTCGGGCCGACCCTGGGCCAGACCCATCATTTCCGCATCTACGCTTCCGACAAGATCCCGTACGCGATCGAGCGCTTCACGGCCGCGACGACGAAGCTCTACGCCGCCCTCGACGCCCAGCTCGGCCGCCACGCCCACGTCGCCGGCGAGGCGTACAGCATCGCCGACATCGCGATCCTGCCCTGGGCCAAGATGTGGGAGCGCCAGGGCCAGGACATCGCCGGGTTTCCGAACGTCGCCGCCTGGATCGAGCGGCTGAAGGCCCGCCCGGCTGTCCAGCGCGGGTTCCGGCTCAAGCCGGACGCCGACGAGCCGCCGGGGACCGGACCCCGCGGCTGAACCGCGGGCCCGTCCCTCGGCGGGCTGATCACTCGGCCGGCTTGGGGGCCGGCTTCGCCTTGGCGGGCGCCGGGGCGACCTGGGCGAATTCCTCCGGCGCCTTGGTCCAGGTCTGCGAGCCGCACAGGATCTTCAGCATGCAGCCCGAGATCGCGAGCTCACTGGCGCTCTCGCGGCTGACCGAGACGTCGTAGATCTTGCCTTCCTCGGCATTGTAGATCTGGCCCTTGTAGCCGCCGTCCTCGGGCTTCAGCCCGTCCATCAGCGTGAGGCCGATCACCGGGCGGCTGCGCTTCTTCGGGTCGGGATTCTTGATGTCGGTGCGCGGCTGGCCCTGCTCGTTGAGCGGCGTCTTCAGCCACACCACCTTGCCGCAGGCATGGGCGGCGCCCGGGCCGCACTTCTCGATCTTGATCTTGGCCCGGCCGTCCTCGGTGAGCCAGGTGCCCGACGGATCGCCGGCGGCGGCCGCGGCGGTGACGCCGGCCGAGAGCAGGGAAGCGGCGAGGGTCGGGATCAGGATCGAGCGCATGCAGGAAGCTCCTGGCTGTCCGCCACGGCAACCCTGACGGGCCTGCGCGGGGCGGAAGGGGCGAGGGACGCCGCCGCGGACGAGCCGGGCAGCGTGGCCGAAAGGTCACGTCGAAGCTAGGAAGCACGAGCTTTGGGGCGATTTTTCGGCCGCGTTGCGGCAAGGACGCAATGGATGGCTCGGCGCGCCGCCGCGTCACCTTCCGTGCTTGAGGGGCGCCGGGCCCGCGGCTATAAGCCCGGCGCCGGGCGTCCGCATGGCCCCGGCGCGCGGGCGCTCGCGCCCGGCTCACGCCGGACCGTCAGGGTCCGGTGCCGCGCGGCCTCCCACCGCCCCCGCCACCGCTTTTCTTCTGAACGGACCGTCCCATGGCCACCGAGCGCACCTTCTCCATCCTGAAGCCCGACGCCACCGCCCGGAACCTCACCGGCGCGGTCAACGCCGTGATCGAGGAGGCGGGCCTGCGCATCGTCGCCCAGCGCCGCATCCGCATGTCGGACGCCCAGGCCAAGAAGTTCTACGAGGTCCACGCCGAGCGTCCGTTCTACGGCGAGCTCGTCGAGTTCATGACCTCGGGCCCGGTCGTGGTCCAGGTGCTCGAGGGCGAGAACGCCGTCGCCAAGTACCGTGAGGTGATGGGCGCCACCAACCCGGCCCAGGCCGCCGAGGGCACCATCCGCCAGAAGTTCGCGAAGTCGGTCGGCGAGAACACCGTCCACGGCTCCGACAGCCTCGAGAACGCCGGCATCGAGATCAAGCAGTTCTTCGACGACAAGGACATCGTCGGCTAAGGTTTCCCTGACCGGAAAACACCGATAGGTTCAGAGCCCCTGCCGCCAAGCGGCGGGGGCTTTTTTCATGGGGGAGCGACACGGTGACGGCGCAGCCACGGATCGAGCGGACGACCTCCACCTGCCCGCACGACTGCCCGTCGGTCTGCGCCCTCGAGGTCGAGGTGATCGACGGCTCGACCATCGGCCGGGTGCGCGGCAACCCGCGCCATAGCTACACGGCCGGCGTCGTCTGCGCCAAGGTCGCCCGCTACGCCGAGCGCATCCACCATCCCGACCGGCTGACCCAACCGCTGATCCGCACCGGGCCGAAGGGCTCGGGCGCGTTCGCGCCGATCGGCTGGGACGAGGCGCTCGACCGCGTCGCGGAGGAATTCCGCAGGGCCGAGGCGGCGCACGGGCCGGAGGCCGTCTGGCCCTACTACTATGCCGGCACGATGGGGCTGGTGATGCGCGACGGCATCAACCGCCTGCGCCACGCCAAGGGCTATTCGGGCCAGTTCTCGACCATCTGCACCACGCTCGCCTGGTCGGGCTACATCGCCGGCACCGGCCGCCTCGGCGGGGTCGACCCGCGCGAGATCGCCGAGAGCGACTGCGTGGTGATCTGGGGCACCAACCCGGTGCATACCCAGGTCAACCTGATGACCCACGTCCAGGCCGCCCGCAAGAACCGCGGCGCAAAGGTCGTCGTCGTCGACATCTACGACAACCCGACCATGAAGCAGGCCGACCTCGCGCTGCTGCTGCGCCCGGGCACCGACGGGGCGCTCGCCTGCGCGGTGATGCACGTGCTGTTTCGCGACGGCCTGGCCGACCGCGACTACATGGCCCGCTACACCGACTGCCCGGACGTGCTGGAGGCGCACCTCGCGACCCGCGACCCCGCATGGGCCGCCGCGATCACCGGCCTCTCGGTCGAGGAGATCGAGCGTTTTGCCCACCTCGTGGGGGAGACGAAGAACACGTTCTTCCGCCTCGGCTACGGATTCGCCCGCAGCCGCAACGGCGCCGCCAACATGCATGCGGCGCTCTGCATCCCGGCGGTGACGGGCGCCTGGCAGCATCGGGGAGGGGGCGCCTTCCACTCGAACAGCGGCGTGTTCGGCCTCGACAAGCGCCTGATCGAGGGGCTCGACGCGATCCGGCCCGGCACCCGCATGCTCGACCAGTCGCAGATCGGCCGCGTGCTCACCGGCGACGGGCAAGCCCTGCGCGGCGGCCCGCCGGTGACCGCGATGCTGATCCAGAACACCAACCCGGTCTCGGTCGCCCCCGAGCAGGAGCTGGTGAAGCGGGGCTTCTCGCGCGAGGACCTGTTCGTCTGCGTCCACGAGCAGTTCATGACCGAGACCGCCCGGATGGCCGATCTCGTCCTGCCCGCCACGATGTTCCTGGAGCACGACGACCTCTATACCGGCGGCGGCCAGCAGCACATCCAGCTCGGCCTGAAGCGCATCGACCCGCCGGCCCTGTGCCGCTCGAACCACGAGGTGATCGTGGGCTTGGCCGAGCGGCTCGGCGCCGCGCATCCGGGCTTTTCCATGAGCCCGCGCGAGCTGATCGACGCGACGCTGAAGGCCTCGCGCCGCGGCAGCCTGGCCGAGATGGAGGGAGACGGCTTCCTCGACGTGCAGCCCGCTTACGAGCGCGCCCACTTCCTCGACGGCTTCGCCTATCCCGACCGGCGCTTCCGCTTCAAGCCGGACTGGGGCTCCGTGCCGGTGGCCAAGGACGGCCCGCGCGGGCCGGCGATGCCGCCGCTCCCCGACCATTGGGAGGCGCCCCTGATGGCCGCCACGCCCGACCACCCGTTCCGCCTCGCCACCAGCCCGGCGCGCAACTTCCTCAATTCGAGCTTCACCGAGACCCCGACCTCTCTCGCCAAGGAGCGCCACCCGACGGTGATGATCCATCCGGAGGATGCCGGCCCGCTCGGGATCGGGGAGGGGACCTGGGTGCGGCTCTCCAACGAGCGCGGCGCCGTCACCCTGCGGGCGACGCTGTTTGCCGGCCTGCGCCGCGGCGTGCTGATCGCCGAATCGATCTGGCCGAACGACGCCTACCCGGATGGGCGCGGCATCAACACCCTGACGGGAGCCGACGCGGCCGCCCCCTTCGGCGGCGCCGCCTTCCACGACAACCACGTCGCGATCGCGCCCCTGCCGCAGTAGCGCGCGCTCGGCTTTTCGTGCCCCGGTGTGGCCCGCCCGCCCTTGTGCGGGCGGGGAGTTTCGGCGTCCAACGGTCCAGCTTGACGACAAGCAGCCCAACGGACCTTCCCTCCCATGCGTCTCCGCACCCTCCTCGCCGCCGGCTTCCTCGCGCTCGGTGCCACCGCCGCTCTCGCCGGCGCGTCCTCGTCGCAGCTCGAGGCCTACCAGCCCGATCCGGCCCTGCGCACCGCGCCCAAGGCGGACCTCGAGAGCCGGGTGCGCCGCGCCTGCGCGGTCGTCCAGGCCCGGCTGCAGAACACCGCCGAGACCGGCTTCGAGCGCCCCTGCGGCTGCTACGCCAAGACCACCCTGCGCTCGCTCGACGCCTCCGAGATCGAGGCCTACCGGGCCACCGGCTACTTCAACGATTCGGCCCGCGCCAAGGCGCTCAACGCCATCGACGCCTGCAAGCTGCAGCGCCCGGTCTGAGCGGGACGACGGCGATCGTCGATTGACTCCCATCGCGTCATCCCGGGGCCGCGACAGCGGAGCCCGGGATGACGGCTTCCGCATCCGGCCCGTCGGGTGACCCGAACCCGGGCGACTACAGCCGCGCCCGCGCGCTGCGCGGCGTCGCGAGCAGCAGGTGCGTCTCCGAGGTCGTCACGCCCGGGACCAGGCGCACCCGGCGCAGCATCTCGTCGAGCTCCGGCAGGCTGCCGGCCGACACCTCCACGATGATGTCCCAGCGGCCGACCGTGGTGTGGACCGAGGTGATCTCGGCGAATCCCTTGAGGGCGTCGATCACGTCGCCGGCCCGGCGCCCCTCGACGGCGACCAGGGTGATCGCCCGCACCGCCGCAGGCTGGGCATCCGCCCGCAGGACCACCGTGTAGCCGATGATCTCGCCCGCGCGCTCGAGCCGGTCGATCCGCGCCCGCACGGTGGCGCGCGAGACCTTCAGCAGCACCGCCAGTTCCGAGACCGGCCGCCGGCAATCGTGCCGCAGCAGGGTGACGAGGGCCTGATCGAGATCGTCCATTCCGCCACTCTGCGCAGGGTGGGTTGCCAGAATGCGCGACCGGCCCGGAAAATCGACCGGTTTCCCGTGTTCGGAGTGACGCATCCCCTTGGTACCGTCGAGGTCGTTCGATGGTCCGAGACGGAGGCGGGACAGTGGGTGCGGGACATCCGGAACGGTGCGTCCTCGTCGGGGCGCCGGTGCAGTCGGGGACGGACCGGCTCGGTTGCGACATGGGGCCGAGCGCCTACCGGGCGGCGGGCCTGCCGGGGGCGCTGCGCGATCTCGGCCTCCCGGTCGAGGATGCCGGGACCGTCGTCCCGAAGCCCTTCGACGCACCGGCGCATCCGAACCGGGCGATCCATCACCTCGCCGAGACCGCGGGCTGGACGCTGGCCCTGACCGAGGCCGCCTTCCGGGCGAGCGAGGCGGCACGGCCGATCTTCCTGGGCGGCGACCACAGCCTCTCGGCCGGCACCGTGGCGGGCATGGCGCTGAGGGCGCAGGCCGAGGGACGCCCGCTCTTCCTGCTCTGGCTCGACGCGCATGCCGACCTGCATACCCTCGAGACCACGACGAGCGGCAACCTGCATGGCGTGCCGCTGGCCTACCTCACCGGGCGGCCGGGCTTTGCCGGCTACTTCCCGCCCCTCGCGGCCGCCCTCGATCCGGCCCGGATCTGCATGGTCGGCCTGCGCAGCGTCGATCCGGCGGAACGCGCCGCCCTGACGGGCAGCGGCGCCCGGGTGCACGACATGCGCGACATCGACGAGACCGGAATCGTCGCCCCGTTGCGCGACTTCCTGGGCGACGTCGCGGCGGCGGAGGGTCTCCTCCACGTCAGCCTCGACGTCGACTTCCTCGATCCCGGCATCGCGCCGGGGGTCGGCACGACGGTGCCGGGCGGGGCCACCTTCCGGGAGGCCCACCTGATCATGGAGCTGCTGCACGATTCCGGGCTGGTGCGCAGCCTCGACCTCGTGGAGCTCAACCCCTTCCTCGACGAGCGCGGCCGCACCGCCCTGCTGATGGCCGACCTCGCCGCCAGCCTGTTCGGCCGGCGCATCCTCGACCGCCCGACCCGGAGCTTCTAGATGGCCGCGCTCAACGTCGTCCCCTTCGTCAGCGTCGACAACATGATGCGGCTCGTCCACGCGGTCGGCATCGAGGCGATGCTGGTCCGCCTCGCCGCGGCGATCGCCGAGGACTTTTCGCGGTGGGACGTGTTCCAGAAGACCCCGCGGGTCGCCACCCACAGCGCCGAGGGCGTCATCGAGCTGATGCCGACGAGCGACGGCACGACCTACGGCTTCAAGTACGTCAACGGCCACCCCAAGAACGCCGCCGGCGGACGCCAGACCGTCACCGCCTTCGGGATCCTGGCCGATGTCGGCAGCGGCTATCCGGTGCTCGTCACCGAGATGACGCTGCTCACGGCCCTACGCACCGCCGCGACCTCGGCGCTCGCCGCGCGGCACCTCGCCCGGCCGGGTTCGCGCACCATGGCGCTGGTCGGCAACGGCGCCCAGGCCGAGTTCCAGGCCCTGGCCTTCCGGGCGCTCATGGGGATCGACACGCTGCGCCTTCACGACATCGACCCGGCGGCGACCGAGAAGTGCCGGCGCAACCTCGCGCGGTTCGGCTTCCACCTCACGGCCTGCGCCAGCACGGCGGAGGCGGTGCACGGCGCCGACATCGTCACCACGGTGACGGCGGACAAGCGCAACGCCGTGATCCTCGGCGACAACCTCGTCGGGGAGGGGGTGCACGTCAACGCCGTCGGCGGGGACTGCCCGGGCAAGACCGAGCTGGCGCCGGAGATCCTGCGCCGGGCCGGGATCTTCGTCGAGTACGAGCCCCAGACCCGGATCGAGGGCGAGATCCAGCAGCTCGCCGCGGACCACCCGGTGACCGAGCTGTGGCGGGTCCTGTCCGGGGAGGTGCCCGGGCGCAGGGACGCGCGCCAGGTCACGGTGTTCGACTCGGTCGGCTTCGCGATCGAGGATTTTTCCGCCCTGCGCACCGTGCGCGACATGCTGGCCGAGCGGCCGTTCTACGACGACCTCGACCTCCTGGCCGATCCGGACGACCCGCGCGACCTGTTCGGCATGCTGATGCGGGCGGGCCCGCCGCGCCTCGCGGCCTGAAGCCGCCGGCGCGCGGAGCGGCGAATACTGTCCTCGACTGTCCGCCGGGGCGGCTCGCGGGCCATGGCCCGCCGGCCGGTCGCGCGCCAACGTATCGGGCGCGGCCGGCAACCCCTGACCCGCCACGCAGCAGGGCAGTATCGCGAAGTCCGGGCCTTGTAGTGAACGCGCCTCCGCAGGCGGTCTCCAAGAGCAGATCCGTCCTCCACCAGTGCCGCGCCGGCCCGCCATGCACAGGCCTTCCCCGGCGCGATTACCTACGCAGTCCGGCACGAATGGACGTAAGGCCTTGGAGTCGATCCACTTTCCGAAACCGGTTTGGTAAACGACTTCACAAGTATCCAGTCGTGGATATCGACACGTTTCGGCACATCTGGCATCCCAAGACTGCGAACGGGACGCGACAGCAATCCCGGACCTGAGGATGGCATCGATGAAGACGCTCGACCTGAAGACCCTCGGCACCGTCACCGGCGGCACGATCTGCGCCCCCGTCTGCGCCCCGGCCTGCCCGCCGCCGGCCCCGGTCTGCCCGCCCCCGAGCTGCGGCAGCACCAAGTCCAAGAAGGGCTGCTGAGCCCGCGCTCACGCAGGGGGACGAAAGCGGCCTCGCCGCCCGGCCCCGCTCCAACGACAGCGTTCGACGATCCTCGGAGGAACATCATGAAGAAGCTCGACCTCAAGACCCTCGGCACCGTCGCCGGCGGCACCCTCGGCATCTCGGTCGGCGTCGGCGTCTCGGTCGGCTGCGCCCCGGCCTGCCCGCCGGCCCCGACCTGCGGCAGCACCAAGTCCAAGAAGGGCTGCTGAGCCCGCGCCGACGCGCCGGGAAGCGGACCACCGCCCCGGCGACGCGGTTTTCCACAACCACGACACCACCAGGAGAGACATCATGAAGAAGCTCGACCTCAAGACCCTCGGCACCGTCGCCGGCGGCACCCTCGGCATCTGCGTCGGCGTCGGCGTCTCGGTCGGCTGCGCCCCGGCCTGCCCGCCGGCTCCGACCTGCGGCAGCACCAAGTCCAAGAAGGGCTGCTGAAGGCAGCCCCGGACCGGGATGGGCGGGCGCGGCGGCAGGAGGAGACACGGATCCGATGACCACCGCCCCGCACATCCCCTGGACCTACGCCCGCCTCGCCGGCCTGCCGCTGGCGTGGCGCCGGCGGGTGCTGAGATTGGTCCTGGCGGTGCGCGGCCTCGCCGCCCGCCTGCGGGGCCGGACCGACGAGGCCGGCTTCGCCGCCACCTTCGAGAGCGTCCTGCGCCTGCCGCGGCGCGAGGCCCTGCGCCTCTCGCGCGAGGCCGCCCGGCACGACGTCGCCTCCGAGATCGAGTGGTGCGCCCTGCACCGCCGCCCGGTCGCCGCGATCCTGCGCGACGTCGCCCGCGTCTCGGTCGCCGAGCCCGCCGTGATGGAGCGCGTCGCCTCCTCCGGCCGGCCGGTGATCCTCGCGCCCCTGCACATGGGCGCCTACGTGCTGGGGCTCGCCGCCCTGATGGTGCGCTACTTCCCCGGCCGCCCGATGCTGGTGCTGCGCCAGCGCGACGACATGGTGATGGAGACGCAGGTCATCGAGCGCCTGCGCGAGATCGACATCGACGTGCGCTTCCTGAACGTGACCGAGCGGGGCGACTTCCTCTCGGCGATCCGCTTCGCCCAGAAGGGCGCGGTGATCGTGGTGTTCTGCGACCTCGACCCGTCCTACGGCGCGCCGGCCGAGATGCCGATGTTCGGCCGTCCCTTCCGCTTCGCCTTCGGCACCGACACCCTGGCGCGCCTCACCGGCGCCACCGTGGTGCCGCTCGCCACAACCATGGACGACGACGGCGACACCGTCGGCATCGGGCGGCCCTTCGAGGTGCGCGGCAGCGCCCCCGAGGAGCGGGCGGTCGTGGCCGACATCATGCGTCGGCACCTCCAGACCGCGATCGCGGCCCGGCCGGAACAGTGGCACCTCTGGCCGATGCTCGCCGATTATTTACCATCTTCTGGGACGGTGCAGGACAACCTTCCGGAGGACGGAGGGGCGCCGCAGACCCTCGCGGCGTAGAGCCTCGCGAGCGGACGATCGATGAGCGAACCCGCGGCGCCTCCCCCCGCGGAGGCCACGTTCCAGCGCCGGCGGATCAACGGCACCGTCCACCTCCAGCACGACCGCGGCGCCGTCTGGATGGCGTGGTTCTTCGGCGCCATCATCGTGGTGATCGTGGCGAGCCTCTTCCTCGGCCGGCTCGCCCGGTCGGAGGCGGTGCGGGGCTACGTCTCGGCGGCGTCGGGCCTCACCCGCCTCGACGCCCAGGCCGCCGGCATCGTCCGCGAGATCGCCGTCAAGCAGGGCGACACCGTCAAGCGCGGCGCGCGCCTGATGCAGATCCAGCTGCGCGAGCAGACGACCGGGGGCGTCTCGACCGTCGGGGCGACGCTGCGCAGCCTGCAGGAGCGCCGGACCAGCCTCGCCGCCGAGGAGGCGCGCCTCTCGGTCTACCTCGATTCGACCCGCGGCGACCGCGCCGAGACCGAGCGCAACGTCACGGCGGTGTTGCGCGCCCTGGACGAGCAGGAGCGCACGCTCAAGGAAGGCCTGGCCCAGCAGGAGGAGATGGTCGCGCGCGTCGAGGCCTACCTGCGCCAGGGCTACGCCACCCGCGAGACCCTCAACGGGCAGCGCCGCGCCGCCCTCGACTACGCCCGCCAGATCGCCGAACTGCGCGCCCGCCGGGCCGAGCTGCGCCAGAGCACCTCCGAGCGCCTGCGCGCGCAACGCACCGGCGACACCGAGAAGGCGGCCCAGCTCGCCACCACCCGCAACGAATTGAGCGCCATCGAGGCGCAGATCACCGCGCTCGGCGCCCAGTCGCGCATCGACGTGGTGGCCCCCACCGACGGGGAGGTCGCGGGCCTCTACGTCCAGCCCGGCGATTCGGTCACCGCCGACCAGGTGGTGGCGATCCTCGGCGACACCCGGGCCGATCCGCTGGTCGTGCTGGAGGTGCCGGCCCGCGCCATCGGGCTCGCCAAGGTCGGCCAGGAGGTGGTGCTGAAATACGACGCCTTCCCGTTCAAGACCTTCGGCATCGCCAAGGGGGCGATCGCGGTGATCTCCGGCACGCCTCTGCGCAACCCGATGCTGGCCTCCGCCGACGACGGCACCGGCGACGCGGCGGCCGCCGCGGCGCGCCAATCGGTCTACCGGGTCGAGGTGCGGCCCGAGTCGCGCACCATGCGGGCCTACGGGACCGACGAGCCGATCCGCATCGGCTCGACGCTGTCGGCCGACATCGTGGTCGAGCGCCGCCGGCTGATCGACTGGATGCTCGATCCGATCCGGGCGATGCGCGGGCGTGGGTGAGCGCGAGAGGATGATCCGATGACCGACTGGCTCAAGCGCGTGCTCAGCCCGCGCCGGCGGGTGCGCTCGATCCTCCAGAACGAGGCCAACGAGTGCGGGCTCGCGGCGCTCGCGATGGTGGCGAACTACCACCGCCACGACATCGACCTCGCCTACCTGCGCGCGCTCTTCCCGCTCTCGCGCCGCGGCATGACGCTCGCCAGCATCGTCACGCTCGCCGACAGCCTCGACCTCGACGCCAGCGGCTACGCCCTCGACGGGGTGGCCGAGCTGGAGCAGGTGGCCCTGCCGGCGATCCTGCACTGGCGCGGCAACCACTTCGTGGTCCTGGAGAAGGTGGCGCGCGGGCGCTACCACGTCCACGATCCGGAATTCGGCCTGCGGATCTACGAGCGGGCCGACATGGAGCGGTTCTTCGCCGGGATCGTGCTCGAATTTGCGCCCCGGATGGACTTCCGCGCCATCAAGGCCGGCGACCGGCTCAAGCTGCTCGACATCCTGCGCACCACCCGGGGCCTCGGCGGCACGGTGTGGCAGATCACGCTGGTCTCGGTGGCGATCTCGCTTCTCGGCCTCACCACCCCGGTGCTGCTCCAGATCGCGCTCGACGTGGTGATCCCGCAGGTCGACCTCGACCTGATGCAGATGCTGGCCGCCGGCCTGATCCTGATGATGCTGTTCGAGGCGTTCGGGCAGTGGCTGCGCGGCTACATCGCGCTGCGCGCCTCGACGCTGCTGCAGCTCCAGTTCACCCGCAACGTCGTCGGCCACGCGCTCAGGCTGCCCCTGAGCTACTTCGAGCTGCGCCATCCGGGCGACTTCGTCACCCGGATCCAGTCGATCGACACGGTGCGCAACTTCCTGGTCGGCGGACTCGTGACGTCGTTTGCCGATATCGGCACGTCGTTCCTGCTCGTCGGGCTGATGTTCTACTACTCGGCCCCGATGGCGGCGATCACGCTGGCGACGCTCGCCGCCGTGCTGGCGATGCGCTTCGTCACCTTCCCGACGCTCGACCGCGCCACCGCGGGCTCGCTCGAGGCGCGCTCGCAGGAGCAGGCGAGCCTGATCGACGGCCTGCAGCGCATCGGCAGCCTGAAGGCGCACAACAGCACCGAGCTCTTCGCCATGAACTGGTTCGAGAGCTTCGCGCGCTTCGCCAACCTCGACTTCCGGGCGAAGAAGGCGGGGCTCGACGCCGAGTTCCTGATGCACGCCGTCATCGCGGTCAGCACCGTGACGACGCTCTATCTCGGCATCACCGGGGTCATCAAGAACACCCTGACGATCGGCACGCTCTACGCCTTCATCGCGCTGCGCACCGACTTCTTCGACCGGGTCAACCACCTGACCTCGAGCCTGCTGCAGCTCGCCGCCCTCAAGGTCCACGTCGCCCGCCTCGACGACGTGATCGGGCAGGCGCCCGAGGAGGGCTTGCACGAGGCGACCTTCCACCGGGCGATCCGCAAGGAGATCCGGATCGAGGACGTGACGATCCAGTTCGGCCGCGGCGACGAGCCGATCCTGACCGGCGCCTCGCTCGCCATCGATGTCGGCCGCTGCGAGACCATCGCGATCGTCGGCGCCTCGGGCTCGGGCAAGTCCTCGCTGATGCGGGTCCTGGCGAGCCTGACCGAGCCGGCCGCCGGTTCGGTCACGGTGGACGGCGTCGCGCTCGGCCAGTTCGGCAAGCGCGAGTACCGGGCCAATCTCGGCGTCGTCTTCGCCGATGACGGGCTGTTTGCCGGCACCGTCGCCGACAACCTGTCGCTGTTCGACCCCGCCGTGTCCCATGCCGAGATGGAGGCGGCCCTGGTCCGGGTCAGCTTGCGCGACGAGGTCGAGCGGCTGCCGCAGGGCTACGCCACCCACGTCTCGGAGGAGGGCAGCGTTCTCTCCACCGGCCAGCGCCGGCGCCTGCTGCTCGCCCGTGCCCTCTGCCGCCGGCCGCGGCTGCTGCTCCTCGACGAGGTGACGGCGAACCTCGATCCGGCCACCGAGACGGCGCTCGTCGAGAGCCTGAAGGGCGTGAAGGCCGCCAAGGTGTTCATCACCCACTCCGAGCGGCTGCTCGACCAGGTCGACCGGGTGTTTCGCATCGAGAACGGGCGCCTGACCGAGGACCCGCGCCCACCGGCGAAGCCCGGGCCGGTGACGGAGGCGGCGTGAGGGACTGGCGGCTCGAGGCATGGTTTTCTAACCGCCCTCACCAGCATCGAAACCTAATGCTATTTCGGAGCCGCGGAAGCGGAGGCCGAATCCGGAACCGCCAGCAATGCAAGGCAAGAGCGGCAAGTTTGCCGGTCTGCGAGATTTGCTCCGGACAAATAAAAGCCCAGCAGCCAACTGACAAAATTTGTTAATTCCATCTCTATGTCGCACCCCGAGCGGTCTTTCGCCCATGGCCGCCCGTCATGCGGTCAAGATTATCGGTTTTTGGCTCGAACCCATCAACGACCATCCTCTTCCGCCCGCGACACCCGTAGCACCAGAGCGGGCAGCGGCTTCGAAGCCAGCTCCGCGCGACCGCGCAGGGCCGGGGCTGTCTCCACCGGCACCGTCGCGAGCGAGCGGCGCAGGGCCGGCAGCGGAGGAGGGGCGAGGGAGTCGAAGCGCCCGCCCGGTCCGCCCGGGGCGGCGTCGAGGAGGGCCGCCGCCGCCGCCAGCTGCAGCGACTGGCCATCGCGCTCGTTCAGGACGATCTCGGCGGCCACCTCGGCATTGGCGAGCTCGCCGCGGATGTTCAGTTCGTCGAGCACCGTGCGAAACCCTGCCGCCCGCTCGACCCCGAAACCCCGCATCGTCTCGCGCAACTCGCGGATCCGGGCCACCAGCTGCGTGTACTGCTCGGCGGTGGCCTGGCGGCGCGCGAAGGCGATGCGGGCCGAGGTGAGGGTCGCGAGTTCCTTGTCCTGCGCCTCGTAGCCGCGCTGGCGGGCGAAGGCCGAGGCCTCGCCGATGCGGGGCAGGGTGCCGGGCTCGTAGATCGGCACGGTCGCCACGATCCGGGTCGTGGTGTCGGTGATCCGGTCGAGGACCGGGCTGTAGCCGAGCTGCGCGACCTTCGAGAATTGCAGGTTGACCTTCGGCAGAAGATCGGCGACCGCCGCCTTGGCCTGGTAGCCGGCGGCCTCCGCCTCGAGCTGGAACGCCGCGATGTCCGGATTGGCCCGGCGCACCAGATCGGCAAAGGCGTCGGCGCTGCGCGGCAGCCCGTCGGGCAGGCGCGGCGGGCGCATCCGCTCCGGCGCCATCCGGGTCAGGCGGGTGAACTCCAGCCGCGAGGCGGTGAGGTCGGCCTGGGCGCGCAGGCGCAGGGCCTCGGCCTCCTGCACCCGCGAACGGGCGAGCGCCGTGTCGGTGCGGGTGGCGTCGTTGAGCTCGAACTGCTTGTCGGTGAAGGCGGCGATGCGCTGGATCGCGGCGAGCTGCGCCTCGCGGGCGGCGAGGATGCGGGTGTCGCGCAGGACCGCGATATAGGCCAGCGCGGTGTCGAGCAGCACCTGCTGGCGCCGGCCGATCAGCAGCATCCGGCCCGATTCGGCCAGCGTGCGGGCCGACTGGAAGCCGTGCCAGCGCCGGAACCCGTCGAAGAGCGGCAGGCTCGCGGAGATGCCGACGACGCTCGGCGCACGCCGGGGCGTCGCGTCGAGCCCGACCACCGGCGGGGCGGCGTCGGGCGCGTAGGTGATACGGCTGCGCAGCGGGCGGTCGGCGGTGAAGGCCACGCTCGGCATGAAGGCGTCGATGGCGCCGCGCAGGCGTTCCTCGGCCCCGTCCTGGCGGGCGCGCTCGGCCCGCAGCACGAAGCTCGATTCGAGCGCGGCGGCGGAGGCCTCCTCCAGGCTCTGCGCGCCGGCCGGACCGGCCATGCCCGCCAGGATCGCGAGGATGCAAGCCAGCCTCTCAACCCTCGCGCGCCGCACCGGCATCTGATCTCCGACAGTGAGTGGAACCGGGAACCAGGCTCGGCGACCGTCCTTCGCGAGGTTGATTTCTTCTTGGCGCAACAAGGTAAATGAAGCCTTACCCCCAAGTGCCGAGACTTACGGGCTGCAGCTGCGAAGGACGAAAACAATGAATTCGCCGCTACGGACCGCCTCCGATCTGAATGTAACGATGCCATATGCGTCTAAAAGCGAATGATGATTGCAAGTAATTTTCGTGAAAAATCGGTCGATAGTCAAAGAACTCGCCACCATCTGCGCTCGTGGCGTGTCATCCGGCGTCTGCAGGGCTGTCCGGGGAAGGACAATGCGCGGGCTCTCCCCTCTCCCCGCCCGCGGGGAGAGGAGAAAATCCGGCGCTATTCCTTTCGCCGGACAACTCCGCGGCGAAGGGATGCGCCTCGTCGGCCTCCGCCTCCGGCTCGCCCACCGGCGCCGGCACACCGCCGAGCGGTCCGACCGCGATCGAGCGCAGCAGCGTCGCCCGGGCGGTGCGCAGGTGCGCCCGGCAGGTCTGGTCGATCAGGCGCAGGTCGCGGGAGCGCAGCGCGTCGATGTAGTCGAGGTGCTCGAGCAGGGCGACGCGGTTGCGCTCCTTCTCGTCCGACTTGTCCCACTGGTAGTGGTAGTGGAAGATGATCGAGATCACGTCGTAGAAGTCGCGGATGAACCGGTTGCGCGACGCGTCGTGGATCAGCCGGTGCAGGCGCTCGTCGAGGCGCGAGAAGTCGCGGTAGCGACCGTCGATCTCGGCCAGCAGCGCACGGTGCTCGCCCGCGATGGCGTCGAGCTCGGCCCAGGCCGGGGCGTCCGGCGCCAGTTCGACGAAGCGACGGGCCGAGCGGAGCTCGAACATCTCGCGGATCTCGTAGATCTCGGCGGCGAAGTCCGGCGTCACCCCGGCGAAGATCCAGCCGCTGTTCTCGCGCCGCTTGAGGAGCCCGACCTGGCTGAACCGGGTCAGGTATTCCCGTACCGCCGTGGTCGAGGTGCCGAACAGGCGCGCCAGCTCGGAGGTGTTGACCGCCTGGCCCGGGCGGCAATCGCCCTGCAGCACCCATTGCATGAACTTGCGCTCGACGGCCTCGGCCACCGTCTCGGTCTCGAAATCGGGAAAGTAGTCGGCCGGACCGGGATGGCGCAGGAGGCGGCGCCGGCCGCCCTCGGTCCCGACGAGGCCCGCCTCCGCGAGCCCCGCCAGCACCGCCCGCACCGTGGTGCGGCTGACCTCCAGCACCCCGGACAGCTCGGCCTCGGAGGCCCCCCAGGGCCCGGGCGACCGGGCCGCAAGCAGCGTCAGGCACCGGTTGTAGGCCCGCTTGTGGACCGTGTTCGCCCGCATTCCACCCCTCCCGAGGACCGCCACTGCAGCACGGCCGCGCGAGCGCGTCCACAGGCTTGCGAATCGGATCTTTGCGCATAAAAAACCGTTTGACAGCGCCTGATCGCCGGTTCTTTATGCACGATAATACATAAGATCACCCGGTGAGGACACGCCCTTGGCCCAGTTCGCCAGCATCTCCGCCTGCGCGGTCACGCGCGCATGAGCGCCGCCCGCCCGACCCGGCGCGTGGTCCAGTTCGGGACCAGCCGCTTCCTGCAGGCCCATGCCGATCTGTTCATCCACGAGGCGCGCGCGGAGGGCCAGGAGGCAGGGCCGGTGACCGTGGTGCAGACCTCGGGGGACGCCGCTCGGGCCGGGCGCGTCGCCGCCTTCGGGTCCCCCGGCGGCTACCCGGTGATCGTCCGCGGCATCGCGGACGGCGCCCCGGTCGAGCGACGGATCACCGTGACCAGCATCGCGCGCGGCCTGTCGGCGGCGACCGACTGGGACGCCGTGACCGCCCTCGTCGTCAAGGAGGCCGACATCCTCCTCTCGAATACCGGCGATACCGGCTACGCGATCCCCGATTCCGATCGCGGCGGCGCCTGGGTCGCTGCGCATCCCCCGGCCTCGTTCCCGGGCAAGCTCGCCCAGCTCCTCCATCGCCGCTGGCAGGCGGGCGGGCGCCCCCTCACGGTGCTGCCCTGCGAGCTGATCCACCGCAACGGCCGGGTGCTGCAGGGCCTGGTGCTCGACCTCGCCGCCGAGGCCGGCCTGCCGGAGGCGTTTTCCGCCTGGCTGCGCGAGGGTGCGACCTTCACCGACACGCTGGTCGACCGCATCGTCTCCGAGCCGATCGAGCCGGTCGGCGCCGTCGCCGAGCCCTACGCCATCTGGGCGATCGAGCGCCGGCCGGGCCTCCTGGTGCCGTGCGAGCACCCCTGCATCGTGCTCGCCGACGATCTCGAACCCTACGAGCGGCTGAAGATCCACATCCTCAATCTCGGCCACACCTTCCTCGCCGAGATCTGGCAGCGCGAGGGCCGCCCGGCGGACGAGACCGTGCGCGAGATCCTGGCCGATCCGGCGGTGCGGGCGCGGCTCGACGCGCTCTACCGCGACGAGGTGGTGCCGGGATTTTCCGCCCGCGGGATGGAGGCGCAGGCCCGCGACTACGTGGCGGCCACCCTCGACCGCTTCCTCAACCCGTACCTGAACCACCGCATCGCCGACATCGCCCAGAACCACGTCCAGAAGGTGGAGCGCCGGGTCGACGCCTTCCTGGCCTGGGTCGCGGAGACCGGCGCCGAGCTGCCGGCGCCGGTGCTCCGGGCGCTCGCCGCCGCCTACCCGGCCCCGCCCGCGGCATGACCTACCAGTTCGATTTCGCCGCCCTGCTGCCGTACTGGCGCGAGTTCGCGGCCGGCGTCTGGCTGACGCTCCAGCTCTCGGGCGTCGCCACGGTGCTCGGCTTCGTCGGCGGCGCGCTCTGCGCCATCGCCCGGGCGGACGGGCCGCCCTGGCTCAAGCGGGTCGTCGGCGCCTATGTCGAGGTGATCCGCAACACGCCGCTGCTGGTCCAGATCTTCCTGGTCTATTTCGGCATCGCGGTGCTCGGGATCCGGGTCGACGCCAACGTCGCGGCGGTGCTGGCGCTCGTCGTCAACGTGGTCGCCTATACCTGCGAGATCATGCGTGCCGGGATCGAGAGCATCCACAAGGCGCAGGTCGAGGCCGGGGAATGCCTGGGGCTCAACCGCCGCCAGATCTACTGGCACGTGGTCTTGCGCCCGGCGATCGAGCGGGTCTACCCGGCGCTCGTCAGCCAGTACGTGCTCCTGATGCTCGCCTCCTCGATCTGCTCGCAGATCTCGGCCGAGGAGCTGACGGCGGTGGCGAACCGCATCCAGTCCGACACCTTCCGCAGCTTCGAGACCTACATCGCCGTCGGCCTCGTCTACCTCGCCCTGTCCTTCGTCGTGCGCTGGGCCTTCTGGGGCTTCGGCCTCCTCGTCTTCACCCGCCGGCGCAAGCTCGGCACGGCGCTCTAGCGGGGAGGGGAGCGATGCCCACTTTCGGACCCCAGCACCTCTGGTTCCTGCTCACCGCCGCCGGCTGGACGCTGGCTTTGTCGGCGATCGCCTTCATCGGCGGCGGCCTCCTCGGCTTCGGCGTGGCGCTGGCGCGCATCTCGCCGAACCGGCTCGTGCGCGGGCTGGCCTCGGCCTACGTCCAGGTGGTGCAGGGCACGCCGCTCCTGATCCTCCTGTTCATGATCTATTTCGGCCTCGCCATCGCGGGCTTCGACCAGCTGCCCGCGCTGATCGCGGCGGGCGCCGGGCTCACCATCTACGCCTCGGGCTTCCTCGGCGAGATCTGGCGCGGCTGCATCGAGGCGGTGCCGAGGACCCAGTGGGAGGCGGCCGAGTGCCTGGCCCTGTCGCCCTGGCAGCGCCTGACCCGGGTGGTGCTACCCCAGGCGATGCGGCTTGCGACCGCCCCGACGGTCGGGTTCCTGGTCCAGATCGTCAAGAACACCTCGCTCGCTTCGGTGGTCGGCTTCGTGGAATTGTCGCAGGCCGGCAAGCTCATCAACAACTCGATCTTCCAGCCCTTCATCATCTTCGTGACCGTGGCGCTGTTCTACTTCGCCATCTGCTATCCGCTGTCGGCCTGGAGCCGCGGGCTGGAGAGGAGGCTCAATGTCGGCCGTCGTTAAGCTTGCCAACGTCCACAAGAGCTTCGGCCCGCTGAAGGTGCTGGACGGCGTCTCGTTCGAGGTCGGCCGCGGCGAGGTGGTGGCGCTGATCGGCCAGTCCGGCTCGGGCAAGTCCACCGCGCTCCGCTGCATCAACGCGCTGGAGACGATCGAGGAGGGGGCGATCGAGGTCTGCGGCCACGCCATCCACTCGCCCAATCTCGACAAGCGGGCCCTGCGGCTCTCGGTCGGCATCGTCTTCCAGAGCTACAACCTCTTCCCGCACCTCACCGCGCTCCAGAACATCATGCTGGCGCCGACCTGCGTGAAGGGGATCAAGCGCGGGCAAGCCCGCGACCTCGCCATGGACTGCCTGACCCGGGTCGGCCTCGCCGAAAAGGCCGAGCACTACCCCGAGCAGCTGTCGGGCGGGCAGCAGCAGCGCGTCGCCATCGCCCGGTCGCTCGCCATGCAGCCGCAGGTGATGCTGTTCGACGAGGTCACCTCGGCGCTGGACCCGCAGCTGACCTCGGAAGTGCTGCGCGTCATGGAGGATCTCGCCCGCGGCGGCATGACCATGATCCTGGTCACCCACGAGATGGGCTTTGCCCGCCGGGTCGCCGGCACCGTCATCTACATGCGCCAGGGCCGGGTCTGGGAGACCCTGGCCGGCCGCGACCTCGACAACCCACGCACGCCCGAGCTGCGCGACTTCGTCGGCAGCGGGCTGTAATCAAAAGGAGAATTGGGGATGAAGCGCAGGACCTTCCTGGCCGGCGGCCTCGCGGCCGCCTCCACCCTGGCGATGCCGGCCCTCGCCGACACGCTCGACACGATCAAGAGCCGCAAGAAGCTGCTCGTCGCCCTCGATCTCGGCTCGCCGCCCTTCGGCATGACCGATGCCGCGATGCAGCCGACCGGCTCGGACGTCGAGACCGCGCGGCTGCTCGCCGCCGACTGGGAGCTGCCGCTCGAGATCGTGCAGGTCACGAGCCCGAACCGGGTGCCGTTCCTGCTTACCGGCAAGGCCGACATGGTCATCGCCTCGTTCAGCGTGAACGAGGAGCGCCAGAAGGTCATCGACTTCTCGGATCCCTACGGGGTGATCCAGGCGGTGATCGCCGGGCCGAAGGACCGCGAGGTCAAGGACTACGCCGCGGTCGTCGGCAAGCGCCTCGGCACCACCCGCGGCAGCACCAACGACAAGGAGGCGACCGCGCGCGCCCAGGGCGCCCAGATGGTGCGCTACGACGACGATGCGACGCTGATCACCGCGATGGTCTCGGGCCAGGTCGACATGGTGGCGACCTCGCCGCAGGTCATGAACACCGCCAACGCCCGCAAGCCCCCGGCGCCGTTCGAGACCAAGATCGTGATGCGGACGTTTCCCTACGCGATCGGCATCCGCAAGGGCGAGACCAAGCTTCAGGCCGCGCTGAACGAGTGGGTGCGCAAGAATCTGCGCAACGGAAAGCTCAACACGATCTACAAGACCTATCACGGCAGCGACCTGCCGGCCGAGATGCTGGCGTAATCAAGAGGTCACTTCCCCTCCCCCTTGCGGGGAGGGGTCAGGGGTGGGGGTGGTGCCGGATAAAGCTCAATGGTGTCTCCTGCACCCCCCCACGCGGGATCTTCGATCTCCCATACCCCTCCCCACAAGGGGGAGGGGAGGCGCCTTATCTTCGAACCGTTCGCCTTTCCCCACTCCATCCTCCCGAAAGACCCCCTCCCATGAAGGTGCTCCTCTGCGACGAGCCGGGCCGGCTGCGGCTGACCGAGCGGCCGGAGCCGGTCCCGGCCGAGGGCGAGGCGCTGGTGCGCATCCGCCGGGTCGGCATCTGCGGCACGGATTTCCACATCTACCAGGGCAAGCACCCGTTCCTGCAGTACCCACGGGTGATGGGACACGAGCTCTCTGGCACGATCGAGCGGGCGCCGGCCGGCAGCGGACTCGTGGCGGGGCAGAACTGCTATATCGTGCCGTACCTGTCTTGCGGATACTGCGTCGCCTGCCGCAAGCGCGTGACCAATGCCTGCCAGAACATCTCCGTGCTCGGCGTCCATTGCGACGGCGGCATGGCCGAGCTGATCAGCGTGCCGGCGCGGAACGTGGTGCCGGTGGGCGATACCCCGCTCGACGACGCCGCGATGATCGAGTTCCTGGCGATCGGCGCCCACGGCGTGAAGCGCGGCGGCATCGCGGCCGAGGACCGCGTGCTGGTGGTCGGCTCCGGCCCGATCGGCATGTCGGCGGTGATCTTCGCCAAGGCGCGGGGCGCCCACGTCACCGTCATGGACCTGCGCGAGGACCGGCTGGCCTTCACGCAAGACGCGCTCGGCGCCGACGCGCTGCTGCGCGCCGACGACGAGGCCGAGGCGAAGGCGGGCGCCGCCACCGCGGGCGACTTCTACGATTGCGTGATCGACTGCACCGGCAACCGCGCCGCGATGCAGCGCGGCTTCGGTTTCGTCGGCCATGGCGGGCGCTACGTGCTGGTGAGCGTGGTGCGCGACGACATCGTGTTCTCGGATCCCGAGTTCCACAAGCGCGAGACCACGCTGTTTGCCAGCCGCAACGCCCAACCCGACGACTTCGCCGAGGTGGTGCGCCAGATGCAGGCCGGCCGCGTGCCGACCCGGGCGCTGCGCACCCATCGCGGCGCGCTGGCCGACGGGCCCGAGCTTTTTCGCGACTGGCTGCGGCCGGAGGCGGGGGTGATCAAGGCGATCCTGGAACTCTGATCAAACCGCACCGGAGGGGCTTTTCCGTCCCACGCGCGACCTCATTCCGAGGCGCTGCGAAGCAGCCTCGAAGGAGGCCCCCAGAGGCCGCTGCGTTCCCCGGAGCCCTCCTTCGAGGTCAGTCCATCCTCGATGGGCTGACACCTCAGGATGAGGCGCGGGTGGGACGGAATATGTCGAAGGGTCAAACAGGCCATCAACCCAGGTGATGGCACCGGCCCACGCCGTCGGGCATGCCGGCGGCATGGACCGACGACACCTCACCATGGGAGACGGTCGCCTCTCCCCGACCGACCTGCGCCTCTGGGTCGTGCTCGCCCTGGCCCTGGTCTTCTTCGGCCTGGGCGGGCTCTTCCTGGCGGCGCCCGCGCTGGGCGCGCTGATCTACGGCGTGCCGGAGCCCGAAGGGATCGGTCGCACGACCCTGCGGGCGATCGGCGCGCGGGACGCCGCCCTCGCGCTCCATCTCACCGGGCTCAGCCTGTTCTCAACCCGACGCGCCGTCGCGATCGTGCTGGCGGGAAGCCTCGTCATCCCGGCCTGCGACCTCGCCCTCATCCTGTCCGCCGGCACGGCGGCGTGGTGGCAAGTCGGGCTGCATGCGCTGAGCGCCGGGGTGCTGACGCTCACCGCCCTCTGGATGCTGGTCCCGGATGAGGATCACTCTGCGTAATCCGGCTCCTCCCGGTCGAGCCGCCGGCGGATCGCCGCGAGATGCAGCCGGGCCGATTCGGGATCGCCCTCGCGCATCTGGCGATAGGCCGCCTCGGCGATGGCGGGGTCGACCGGCAGGACGGCACGGCCGGTCGAGAGGGCGAGAACCTGCACCTCGGCCGCGCGCTCCAGGTAGTAGAGGTCGTCCCAGGCCTCCGCGATGGTGGGGCCGAGGACCATCACGCCGTGGTTCTTCATGAACACGATATCGGCCTCGCCGACGCTGTCGGCGATGCGGTCGCCCTCCCGCTCGTCGAGGGCGAGCCCGTTGTAGTTGCGGTCGAAGACGGTGCGGCCGTAGAACTTGAGCGAGGTCTGCCCGGCGAAAATGAGGGGATCGCCCTCGGTCATCGAGAGAGCGGTGGCGTAGGGCATGTGGGTGTGGAACGCCACGCGGGCCCGCGGGATGCGCTTGTGCAGGCGGGCATGGATGTAGAAGGCGGTGGCCTCCGGCTGGCCCTCGCCCGAGACGACGTTGCCGTGGAAGTCGCAGACCAGGAGCTTCGAGGCGGTGAGCTCCGCGAAGGCGTAGCCGTAGGGATTGACGATGAAGAGGTCGTCGTAGCCCGGCACCATCGCCGAGAAGTGGTTGCAGATGCCCTCTTCCAGGCCGTGGCGCGCCGCCATGCGGAAGCAGGCCGCCAGATCCTCCTTGGCGCGGCGCACCTCGAGCCCGGCGAGGTCGGGCTGGTTGAGGCCGTCGGGAATCCGCTCGCCGGCCGGCGCGCCCAATGCGTGAGCCATGATGTCCGTGTCTCCTTAGCCGCCGCCGCGGCCTCGATGGCGAATCCTGGCGGAAGCCGGACACGCTTGTCCATGGCCTCGCGATCTCAGCGCGCCTTCACGTGCTCCAGCAGGGCCGGGGTGGCGTAGCCGTCCGCCGGCAGGCCCGCCGCGATCTGGTAGCGCCGCACCGCCTCGCGCAGTTTCGGGCCGGCGCGACCGTCGAACGGGCCCTCGTAGAGCGAGCGGGCGGCAAGCCCGCGCTGGAGCGCGGTGACCCCGGCCTGGTCGAGGCGCGGCCCGGTCGGCCAGGGGGCGGCCAGCGGCGGCCAGCCGGCGATCCGGTCGGAGAAGTGGCCCACCGCCAGCGCGTAGGAATCCGAGGTGTTGTAGGCGCGGATCGCCTCGAAATTGGCGGTGATCAGGAAGGCCGGCCCGCCCGCGCCGCCGGGCAGGAAGAGGCTCGCCTCGCCGGCCGACGGCAGCGCCGCGCCGTCGAGGGACCGCACCCCGCGCCGGGCGAAGTCGGAAAATTGGCCGCGATAGCGCGCGAGGTCGAACTCCGCCGGCAGGGTGACGGCGACGCCCCAGGGCAGGTCGCGGCGCCAGCCGGCCTGTGCGAGGAAATTCGCGATCGAGGCGAGCGCGTCCGGCGCCGAATCCCAGATGTCGCGCCGCCCGTCGCCGTCGAAATCGACCGCCGCCCGCAGGTAGGCCGAGGGCAGGAACTGCGTCTGCCCCATGGCGCCTGCCCAGGAGCCGCGCATCCGCTCGGGCTTCACGTCGTGATGCTCGAGGATCTCGAGCGCGGCCAGCAATTCGTCGCGAAACAGCTCGCCGCGGTGGCGCGCCTCGGCCAGGGTGGCGAGCGCCCGGATCACCGGCATCGTGCCGGCGCTGGCGCCGAAATCCGATTCGATGCCCCAGAACGCGAGCAGGACGGGGCCGGGCACGCCGTAAGCCGCCTCGATCGCCGCCAGCGTCTCGGCACGGCGCGCGGCCTCCGCCCGCCCGCGGGCGATGCGGCCGGCGGAGACCGCCCCGGTCAGGTACTCCCAGACCGGACGACCGAACTCGCCCTGGCGGCGCAGGCGCGCCAGCACCGCCGGGTCCGGGGTGATGCCCCGGAACGCGGCATCGAAGGTCGCCCGCGAAACCTTTCGCGCTTGGGCCGCCGGCCACAGCTCCTCGACGAAGGTCCGGAAATCGCCCGCGCCCACGGGCGCGGCGAGGACCAGGACGGCGCCGAGCGCCAGCGCGGCGCGCAGGGCGAACCGGGTGCGGAGCATCGGATCAGACCCGGTTGCGTCGGCCCAGCGCCTCTTCCCAGGCGAGCGCCTGGGTGACGATCCCGCGCAGGTCGTCGTGCTGGGGCACCCAGCCGAGCTCGGCCCGGATCCGGTCGGCCCCGGCGACGATCCGCGACGGGTCGCCGGCCCGGCGCGGCGACAGCTTGACCGGGAAGTCGACACCGGAGACCGACTTCACCACGTCGATCACCTCCAGCACAGAGTAGCCGCGGCCGTAGCCGCAATTGAGCGTCATGCTTGCCCCCCCGCCGCGCAGGTGGTTGAGCGCGACGAGGTGGGCTTGCGCCAGGTCCGAGACCTGGATGTAGTCGCGAAGGCACGAGCCGTCCGGCGTCGGATAGTCGGTGCCGAACACCTCAAGATGGCTCCGCTTGCCGAGCGCGGCCTGCGTCGCGACCTTGATGAGGTGGGTGGCGTTGGGGGTCGACTGGCCCGAGCGCCCGCGCGGATCGGCGCCCGCCACGTTGAAGTAGCGCAGGACCACGTAGCTGATGCCGTGGGCGCGGGCGGCGTCCTCCAGCATCCACTCGGTCATCAGCTTCGAGCGGCCGTAGGGGTTGATCGGGTTCGGCGTCAGGTCCTCGGGTACCGGCACCACCGCCGGCTCGCCGTAGACCGCGGCGGTCGAGGAGAAGATGACGTGGCGCACGCCCGCGCCGATCGCCGCCTCGATCAGGGCGCGCGACTTGACCGTGTTGGCGAGATAGTAGCCGAGGGGATCGGAGACCGAATCCGGCACCACGATCTTGGCGGCGAAATGGGCGAGCGCGTCGATCTTGTGCGTGCGGATGGTCTCGGCCACCAGGGCCTGGTCGGCGACATCGCCGCGCACCAGCGTGACTTCCGGCGGCAACGCCCAGTCGAACCCGGTCGAGAGATCGTCGATGACCACGACCTCGTCGTGTCCGGCGTCGATGAGGGCGAGCACCATGTGGCTGCCGATGTAGCCCGCGCCGCCTGTGACAAGTACCGCCATTCCGTCCGCTCCCCGGCGTGATGCGGGTTGATCCATACCCTGCAATGCTTCAGCGTCAATTAAGCTGTCGGGTGGCAAGGCTGCCCGCGGGGAGGGGATCCGGCGGGCGCGTGGTGCCCGCTCGCGCCCATTCCCGCCGGGCGGTCCGGCAGCTCCTCGGTGTTCACTGGATCACGCACGATGAAACGCATTCGCAAAGCCGTCCTCCCGGTCGCGGGCCTCGGCACCCGTTTCCTCCCGGCGACCAAGGCGGTGCCCAAGGAGATGCTGACGGTCGTCGACCGGCCGGTGGTCCAGCACGTCGTCGACGAGGCCCGCGAGGCCGGGATCGAGCACTTCATCTTCGTCACCGGCCGCGGCAAGGCGGTGATCGAGGATCACTTCGACATCTCCTACGAGCTCGAGCGCACCCTGCAGGAGCGCAACAAGACCGAGGCCTACGAGGCCCTGAGGAAGGACCTGCCGGCCGCCGGCCAGACCAGCTTCACCCGCCAGCAGGAGCCGCTGGGGCTGGGCCACGCGGTGTGGTGCGCCCGCGAGATCGTCGGCGACGAGCCCTTCGCGGTGATCCTGCCCGACATGCTCAGCCGTGGCAGCATGGTGCAGATGCTCGAGGCCTACGAGCAGCACGGCGGCAACATCATCGCCGTGGAGGAAGTCGCCCCCGACCAGACGCACCAGTACGGCATCGTCAGCGTCGGCGAGCAGTTCGGCGACACCTTCGAGATCACCGGGATGGTCGAGAAGCCGCCGAAGGGCACCGCGCCGTCGAACTACATCATCTCGGGCCGCTACATCCTGCAGCCGGAGATCTTCTCGATCCTGGAGCGCGGCGAGCGCGGCGCGGGCGGCGAGATCCAGCTCACCGACGGCATGAAGCGCCTGTCGGAGACGCAGAAGTTCTACGGCATGCACTACCGCGGCAAGACCTACGACACCGGCTCGAAGCTCGGCTTCCTCGTCGCCAACCTCGCCTACGGCCTGGAGCGGCCCGAGCTGCGCGACGCGCTCAAGCAGGAGATCGAGGCGCTGCTGGCGAAGGGCTGACGGCCGGTCCGCCCTCCGTGCCCGGTCTTCGGGGCCGGGCGCGGAGGGCGCCCTATTCGTCGTCGAACCAGTTGCGCCCGGGCTCGATGCAGCGGTAGCCGACGAAGCATTCCGGCGTGTCGCGGGCCGGCACGACGGCGTTTCGGGTGATCTCCGTCGGCTCGCAGAAGCTGCGGTCGCGCACGAAGCGGTCGTAGGTATAGCCGCCGGTGCCGAGCACCGCGGCGCCTCGCGCGGCGAGGTAGTTGCGCGCCTGGCCGCAGGTCATGGCGAGGGTAGAGGGGCGGCCCTGCTGCGCAAGCGCCACATCCGGCACGGCCGCGAGGGCGCCGAGAACGCCGACGAGGGACGCGGCGAACAGGATCGGGTTCGTTCGGCGATCGGCGGACACAGTGGGACTCCCGGAATCAGGAGCCGGGCCAACGCCTGCCGCCGCCGGTCGGATCCCCCACCGCTACTGCGTCAATTGCCCCACGCTCAGGATCGCCCCCATCACCGAGATGATCAATCCGCCGATCAGGCCGCCGATCGCCACGGTCACCAGGGGGGTGAGGAGGGCGAGCAGACGGTCGATGCGCTGGCGGGTCTCGGTCTCGTGCATCTCGGCGGCGTGGATCAGCACGCTGCCGAGGCGGTTCACCTGCTCGCCGCTGGCGATGAGGTTGAGGGTCGAGGCGGCGTAGGGCTTGAGCGAGGACAGCCCCGAGGCGAGGCTGCCGCCCTCGGCGAGCCGCCGCCCGGCCTCGTCGAAGGCGCGGCGGAACACCCGGTTGCCGGCGAGCGGCCGCGTCGCCGCCACCGCGTTGGGGATCGGCACCTCGGCGGTCAGCAGCGTGCCGAGCACCCGGCAGAACCGGCCGCACTCGATGCCCACCACGATCTCGCGCACCAGCGGCAGGCGCAGCGCCAGCCGCGCCCGCGCCGCCGCGAAGCCGGGCACCCGCCAGGCCCGGGCGAGCGCCAGAATCACGAGCGCGAGGCCGCCCAGCAGCATCGGCCAGGTCGCCGCGAGCGTGTCGCCCAACCAAGACGCGGCGCGGATCGCGAAGGGCGGCACCTGGCCGCTGCCCTCGAAGAGCGGGCTGAGCGCCGGCACCAGGACCCCGACGATCATCGCCACGGTGCCGATCGCCATCGCGATCAGCAGCGCCGGGTAGATCATCGCCGAGACGAGGTGGCGCCGGACCGCGTCGCGCCGCTCGATCGAGGCGGTGAGCGAGCCGACCACGTCGACCAGCGTACCGGTAGCCTCGCCGGCCCGCACGATGTCGACCATGTCGCGCGGGAAGGCCTGGGGATGGGCCGCCATCGCGCGCGACAGGGAGGCACCGGCCACCACCCGCTCCAGCAGGTCGGCCAGCACCGGCTTCAGGGCCGGCCCGGCCTGGCGCTCGACGAGGCGCAGCGCCCGGTCGACGGTGAGCCCGGCGCCGACCAGCGTGCCGAACTCGCGCAGGAAGGCGATCCGGGCGGCGTCGTTGACCCGGTCGCGCCCAAAGAGGTCGCGGCGCCAGAACGGCGCCGGGCCGGCGGCGGCCTGGGCGATCTCGTAGACCTGCAGCCCGTCGGCACGCAGGCGCGCCACGGCGCGCTGGCGCGTCTCGGCCTCGATCGTGCCGGCCCGCGCGCGCCCGTCGCCCGCATAGGCCTTGTAGACGAAGCGGGGCATGTCAGAGCGTCCCTTCCAGCACCCGCCCGACCTCGTCGAGGGTGGTCTCTCCGTCGAGCACCCGCGCCCGGGCGCTGTCGGCGAGCCCCGTCATCCCGGCGGCCCGCGCCCGGGCGGCGAGTGTCTGCTCGTCGGCGCGGTGGGCGATGAGGCCGCGCAATTCCCCGTCGAGGGTCATGATCTCGGACGCGACCATCCGGCCGCGATAGCCGGTGCCGTTGCAGGCCGGGCAGCCGCGGGCGCGCTTGAGGCTCAACGGGGCCTCGTCCGGGATGCCGAGGCGCAGGCGCTCCTGCGGCGTCGCGGGCGTGGCCTCGGCGCAGGCCCCGCAGAGACGCCGCACCAAGCGCTGGGCCACCACGCCGTTGAGGGTCGCGGCGATGAGGTAGGGCTCGATGCCCATGTCCATCAGGCGCGTCACGGTGGCGGGGGCGGAGTTGGTGTGGAGCGTCGAGACGACGAGGTGGCCGGTCAGCGCCGCCTGCACGGCGATACGGGCGGTCTCGCCGTCGCGGATCTCGCCGACCATCACCACGTCCGGGTCCTGGCGCAGGATCGAGCGGAGCGCGGCCGCGAAGTCGAGGCCGATGCCCGGATGGGCCTGGACCTGGTTCACCCCGGCCATCCGGTACTCGACCGGGTCCTCGACCGTGACGACCTTGAGGTGGGGGCCGTTGATCCGGCGCAAGGCCGCGTAGAGCGTCGTGGTCTTGCCCGATCCGGTCGGGCCGGTGACGAGGACGAGGCCGTTCGGCCGGCTCGTCATCGCGGCGATCTCCCGGATCGCCGCCGCGTCGAAGCCGAGCGCGGAAAAGTCCTCGACCCGGCGCGAGCCGTCGAGGACGCGCAGGACCACGCTCTCGCCGTGGGCCGTCGGCAGGGTCGAGACGCGGATGTCGACCTCCTGGCCGCGGTCGGGCGCCTGCATCCGCCCGTCCTGGGGCAGGCGCCGCTCGGCGATGTTGAGCCCGGCCTGGATCTTGATGCGGGTGGTGAGCGCGAGCTGGACCGACTTCGGCAGCCGCTCGGATTCGACCAGCACGCCGTCGACCCGGTAGCGCACCCGCATGTCGGATTCCTCCGCCTCCAGGTGGATGTCGGAGGCCGACAGCTCGAAGGCCTTGCGCACCAGGCGCGCCGAGAGCCGCACGATCGGCGCCTGGCTCGCCACGTCGGCGAGCCGCGCGAGGTCGTCGTCGCTCCCCACCTCGCCCTCCTCGGCGACGTCTCCGTAGACGGCGCGGTGCGCCCGCTCGAAGCTGCCGGGCCCGACGAGGCGGGGGGCGACCGCGCGCTCGACGAGGTGCTCCAGCGCCCGGGTCGTGTCCGTGTCGAACGGATCGACCAGGGCGACGACGAGGCGCTCGGCCTCGATCGCCAGCGGCAGCACCCGGGCGCGGGCGCAGTAATCGGGCGAGAGGAGATCGGGCAGGACCGGCTCGCCCGGCAGGTCGTCCTGGCGCAGGATCGGCAAGCCGGTCGCCTCCGACAGGGCAGTGACGAGCGTCGCCTCGTGGACGAGGCCGAGCTCGGTGAGCAGCAGGGGGAGGGGGCGCCGGCCGGGCCCGTCGAGGGCGGCGAGCGCCCGCTCGTGGCCGGCGGGGTCGAGCACCTCGCTCTCGGCGAGGCGGTCGACGAAGGCGCGCAGGTCGTCGGCGCGGGCGCGGGCGGCGTCGCGCCGGTCCGCCCGCGCGCGCCGCGGCCGGGTCTTGCCGCCCCAGATGCTCAGCATCGTCCTGCCCCAGAGAAAGCCGGCTGGGCGCGACCCGCCGGCGGGGCATTCTCGCGCGACGTCCTTAAGCGGACGGAAATATCGGGGCGCTAGACCGTGGACACCGCCCCGGCTGGTATCCGGGCGCCGGAGCCGACCCGTTGCGCGCGCCCACGATCCCCTCGCAGGTTCTCCTGTCCTCGGCCCGGGCGTCGCTCCGCCGGGGGATCGACGCCGCCTCGCACCTCCTCGGCTTCGCCGAGGTGCGGACCGACCGCGCGCCGGCGCTGCTGACGCTCAGGCTCGGGACGCCGGGCGACACCGGGCTGACGGTGACCGACCGGCGCGACGGCCAGGACCGGACCTACCGCCTCGAACTCGGGGCCGACGACCTCGCCGAGCGGCTGGCGGCGATCCGGGGCGGCCGGGCGGAGGCGCGGGCGAAGGTCGTGGTCGATCCCGCCGCCTGCTTCATCCGCACCCTGGAGCTGCCGAGCGCCGCCCTGCCGCGGATGCGCGCGGTGCTGGCCCAGGAGCTCGAGGCCGCGACGCCGTTCCGCGCCGACCAGGTGTTCAGCGACTGGTACGTCGAGGGCGAGGATCCCGAGACCCGCACCCTGCGGGTGCGCCACGTCGTGCTCAAGCGGGCCCGCCTCGCCCCCGTGCTGGCGGCGCTCGCCGGGGCCGGGCTGAACCCCGGCATCGTCGCGGTCGGCCCGGCGGAGGACCGGACGATGCCGGTCGACCTCCTGTCGAGCGGGCACCACGCCCTGCCGGGGCTGCTGCGGGGCTCGGGCAACCTCGTGCTCGCGGCGGCGACCGGCCTGTTCCTGCTCGCGGCGTTCGTGGGCCTGCGCCAGCACCAGGCGGCGACGCTGGCGGCCCTCGACGACGCCTTCGCGGCGGCCCGCCGCGCGGCCGCCGCGGGCCGGCCTCCGGCGGTCCAGGCCGGCACGGCGCAGATCCTGGCCGAGCGCGGAATGCCGCTCGCCCGGACCTGGGACGCGGTCGCCGCCGCCCTGCCGGGCACGGTCTCGGCCGAGACCCTGCGGTTCACCGGGGCCGGGCTGGAGCTGACGCTGCGCGCACCCGACCCGGCAGCCTTGCTGGCCGCGCTCGCCCACCTGCCGGGCTACAGCGCGCCGGCCCTGCAGCGGGCCGAGCCCGTCGAGGGCGGGCAACGCGTCGTCGTCGCCCTGCCGCGCCGGGCCGCCGGGGGCCGCCCGTGAGCGTCGCCCTCCCGCCCACGGGCCGGCCGCTCCTCCTCGGCCTCGCGGGCATCGGCCTCGCGCTCGCGCTCGCCGCCGGCCCGGTGCTCGACGCGCTCGGCGCCGCCGACGACGTCGCGGCCGCCCGCGACCGCCTCGCCCGGGCGCAGGCCGCCGCGGCCGCCGCCCCGGTGCCGGCGCCGCTCTCGGCCGCCGACGAGACCTCGCTCGCCGTCGCCTTCCGGACCCGCCTCGACGCCCTGGCGGCGGGGCGGAGCGCGACGGTGGACGGGGCCGGGCTCCAGCCGGACCCGGCCCGCCCGACCCTACCGCGCCTGTCGGCCTCGCTGCGCGGCACCGCCGAGGGCCTGCACGGGCTGCTGGCGGCGCTGGAGACCGAGGCGCCCCTGATCGTGCCCGAGGAGGCCGTGCTGAGCGTCGAGCGGCCGGCCGATCCCGAGATCGGCCGCGCCACGGTGATGCGCCTCACCCTGACGGTCCGGGGCGTGCTCCTGCCCGCGCCGACGACCGGCCGGCCCGGCCCGGGAGTCACGCCGTGACGCCGATCCTCCGGGCAGCCGGAACCGCGCTCGCCGCGACCGGGCTCAAGGCCCGGCTCGCCTGCGGGCTCTCGGCAGGCCTGATGCTCGCCGCCTTCGCCTGGCCGGTCGATGGCGGGCCGGCGCCCGCGCCGCATGGCGCCCCGGCTGTGCCGCCGCCGCCGGACGAGACGGCCCTGGCGCGCCCGCTCTTCGATCCCGGCCGGCGGCCCTGGACCGCCCGGGGCCCCCGCGAGATCCTCGACGGCGACCCGCCCCGGCCGGTGCTGGTGGTACGCGGCATCCTCCTCGACGGGCCGGCCGCCCGAGTGCTGATCGACGACGGCAGCGGCGCCCGGGCCTGGCTCGCCCGCGGCGAGGGCCGCGGCGACTGGCGCGTGGCGGAGGTCGGGCGCGACCGGGTGACCGTGGTGCAGGGCGAGCGCCGCTACGTCGCGACCTTCCTGGGGCCTGCCGCGACGCTGCGGCCGGTCGGCGCCCGGCCGGTGGTCGAGGCGGAGCCGGCCTTGCGGCGCTGAGCCGGGGGGCCGGAAGTCGGAAGCCGCGGGGGGCGTTGGCGCCGCCCCCCGTCAGTCCAGCATCCGCCGCAGGATCCCTTGCGAGCCCTCGTAGGCCGCCGGCAGGGGCGGGGGCGGAAGGACCGGGCGCACCGGCATCATGGCGCGGAATTGCTGGCGGAAGTCCTCGGCGATGCGGTCGGCCTCGACGGTGCCGCGGATCACCCGGGGGCGGATGAACACCAGGAGCTCGGTGCGCACCCGCTGGTCGATGCGGTTGCGGAAGGCCGGGCCGATCACCGGCAGCTCGCTCAGGATCGGCAGGTTCTCGTTCGAGATCTGCGCCTTCTCCTGCACCATGCCGCCGATGGCGAGGCTGTGGCCGTCGTTCACCGCGACGCTGGTGGCGACCCGGCGCTGGCGGATCGTCGGCGAGTCGATCGCCGAGGTCGTAGTCGGGACGACGTCGCTGACCTCCTGGTTGATGTCGAGCACGACGAGGCCGTTCTTGTTCACCCGCGGCGTGACCGAGAGGATCACGCCGGTATCCTTCATCTCGATCTGGTTGAGGATCGGGGCGCCCGCGGTGAGCGCGCTCTGGCCGGATTGCTTGATGATCGGCACCTGGTCGCCGACCTGGAGCTTGGCGGTGCGGTTGTCGAGCACCGTGATGTTGGGCGACGAGATGACGTTGACCCGGGTCACGCCCTGCAGGGCGTTGAGCACCACGTTGAAGTCGGAGCCGGCGAGCAGGTAGTTGAAGCCCGGCACGCCGCGGATCGCCGAGGTGATCAGGCCGGCGGTGCCGCTCGTCGCCGCCGCCTTGCCGGTGTCGGCGCTGGCGAGGTTGAACCGGCTGCCCTGCTGCTTGAGGAACCACTGCACGCCGAAGGCGAGGTTGTCGTTGAGCGTGACCTCGGCGATCACGGTCTCGAGCAGCACCTGGGTCGGCATCGCGTCGAGTCGGCCGAGGATGCGCAGGATCTTGTCGTACTGGTTGCGCGTGGCCGAGACCACTAGGCTGTTGTTGGCCTCGTCCGCGACGATGCCGATGGCGTCGCGCCGCATCCCGGCCCCGCCGCCGGCATAGCCCGCGTCGAACCCGCCGCCGTAGCCCCCGTAGGCGCCGCCACCGCCATAGCCGCCGAGCGCGCCGCCATAGCCGCCCCCGCCGGCGAGCGGCGAGGCGGGAAGCCCGCCCGCCGCCCCCGAAGGCCCGCCGAGCCCGCCGCCGACGCCGGCACCGCCCGTGTCCCAGCCCGAGCCCGCCACGGCACCGGACCCACCGGCCGCCGGGCTCGCGCCGCCCAATGCCCCGCTGCTCAATCCCCCGCCGCCGGGGCCGCTGCCGGCGAGCCCACCGCCACCCAATCCGCCCGCGCCGGCATAGCCGCCGTAACCCCCGCCGCCGTAACCGCCACCCATGGCGCCGCCGATGCCCGGCTGGCCGTAGCCGCCGCCCATCTCGGCCATCACCACGCCCTGCAGCACGGCGGCGAGTTCCTTGGCCGAGCGGTTCTGGATCCGGTAGACGAAGAGCTGGCGCTCGCGGTCGGCGGCCAGCGTCTCGAGCTGGTCGAGCAGCCCCCGGGCCCGGTCGAGATAGGCGGCGCGCGAGGAGACGATCAGGATCGCGTTCAGCGCCTCGTTGGGGATGAAGCGGATCACGTCGCCGGTACCGGCGGTCTCGCCGCCGAAGATCTGGGTCAGGTCGCGGGCGAGCACCACCGGGTTGGTGCTGCGCACCGGCACCATCGCGGTCGACATGCCGCGCATCCAGTCGACGTCGAACATCGCGATGGTCTGGCGCAGCACCCGGATCTGGGCCGCGTCGCCGGACAGGATCAGGAGGTTGCGCGCCCGGTCGGCCCGCAGCACCACCTCGCGCGGGGCGACCGAGGAAAGGATCGCCTGCATCTCGGCGGCCGAGATCCAGCGCAGCGGCACCGCGACCGCGCCCGCCTCGGCCCCCGCCCCCTGGACCGGCCGGATCTCCGGGCCGGCGCCCGATGGCACGATCTGGACGCTGCGGCCGTGGCGGCGCAACGACAGGCCGCGGCTCGACAGCGCGGCCTCGAACATCCGCAGCAGGGCCTCGCGGCTCACCGGCCCGCCGGTCTGCAGGGTGATGGTGCCGGAGGCGCGCTCGTCGAGGCTGTAGCCCCAGCCGAGGGTGTCGGCGAACACCGCCTTGGCGGCGACCGGCAGCGGCACCTCGACGAGGTTCAGGCTCACCGGCCCGCCCGCGACCGGGGCCTCGGCCGGCACCTCGCCGCCGATCAGCCGGTCGTTGCCGCGCAGCACCAGGGCACCGGGCTCGCGCGATCCGGCATACCCGATCGGTTCCGCGGCGCCGGCGGCGAGCGGCCAGAGGCAGGCGAGCGCCAGGGCGAGGACAGGCGCACCTCTCGTCATTCCCCCGCCGTCCCCGTGCCCGCCCGTCGCTGGACCGAACGTTAGGGGAGTTATGGTTAACGAGGCGTTGAGACGCGCCGGAGCGCCGGTGTCCCACAGTCGCTGCGCGCAGGAAATACAGCCTGAGCGTGCGATCGACCCGAATGCTCGCCGGAGCGAAAGCTATCGAGCGGGGGAGGGGTGGCAATGGAGCCGGGGCGGATCGGCAGCGCCGGTCCGTCCTGACGACCGGAATACGCGGGGATCGGCCGGGACTTTACTGTAAGGCGTGGTGGATCGACCGCCGGACCGGAGCGCTCGCGCGCCTCAGTTGCTCGCGACGTCGGACTGGTCGCCGCTGCCGCCGGCCTTGCCGTCGGCGCCGAGGCTGTAGACCTCGAACGGCGTGCCGCCGCTGCCGGGCGCGCGGTACAGGTAGGCGTGGCCCCACGGATCGACGAGGCCGCGGGCGTCGCGCACGTAGGGCCCGCGCCAGGCCGGCCCGCTCGCCTGCACCAGCGCCTGGAGGCCCTGCTGGGTGGTCGGGTAGGCGCCGAGGTCGAGATAGTAGAGCTCGACCGCCTGGGCGATGTTCTTGACCTGGATGCGCGCCGTCTCGCCCTTCGCCCGGCCGAGATAGCCCAGCACCTGCGGCGTCACCATGGTGGCGATCATGCCGATGATCGCCAGGACGACCAGCAGCTCGACGAGCGAGAATCCGGCCTGGTTCGCGGATGGGTTCCGTTGCGGCGCCCGGGGGTCCTGCGTGGTCGTGGTGAGCATCCGGCGGCCTCGGCGCGGGGAACAATACCGCCGGGAGCGTGCCGTCTCTTCGTAAAGAAGCCCTCACTGCCATCGCGGACCCGTGGGCCGGTCCCCAGGCGAGTCGGGATTTATTATCGACTTTGCGGACAGGATCGGGCCGCGAGGCGGCGAGGGCCAGGGACGACCGTGGACGGAATGCACGCGATGAGACGGATGGACCGCGCCGCCGGACGCCCGCACCCGAGCGGACGGCGCGGCCCGGCCCTGGGGGTGCTCTCCCTGGCGGTGCTCTCCCTGGCGGGCTGCGTCCTCCTCGGCGGGGTCGCGCTCGCCGCGCCGCTCGCGGTGCCGCTGCCGGCGCCGTTCCCGCCGGTGCGGGTGCTGACGCTCCTCGTCGGCCTCCACCTGATCGGCCTCAGCTTCGGGCTCGGCGGCGCCACGATGCTCGACTTCTGGATCCTGCGCTGGATGCGCTGGGGCAGCCTGCCGCCCGAGATCGCCCGGATCTTCCTGTTCGTCAGCAAGGTGGTGACGGTCGGGCTCGGCCTGCTCTGGCTCTCGGGGCTCGGCTTCCTCGCGGTCTACGCGGTCGAATCGCCGGAGAAGCTCGCCAACCCGAAGCTCTGGGCCAAGCTCGTCGTGGTGCTGGCGCTCACCGTCAACGGGCTCCTGATCCACGCGGTCGTGCTGCCGGGCGTCCTGCGCGACCTCTCCCGGCCGATGCTCGACGGGGTGTCGGGCGTGCGCACCGGGATCTTCCTGGTCTCGGGCGCGGTCTCCGGCGTGTCCTGGTACGCGGCCTTCGCGCTGGGGCTGATGCGCGAGATCAACGGCGTCGTCCCGACCGGGCTGCTGCTCTCGCTCTGGCTCGCCGGGGTGCTGGCGGCCTCGCTCGCAGCCTACTTCTACTGGCTGCACCTGCGCGAGTGGACCCTGCGCCACGGCGCCCGCCCGGCCTGGGCCGCGGCGCCGGCCGGACAGGCGGCCGAGCCGCCCGCCGGCGCCGTGCCGATGCAAGACCTCTCCCTGCAAGACCTCTCCCTGCAAGACCTCCCGCCGCCCGCACCGGAGCCGGCGGTGCCGGACGCGCCTCCCGCCGCCCCGCCCGCCGATGTCCCAGCGGCGCTCCCGCCCGTCGTGGCCCCGCCGGCCGGCCCGGCCCGAATCCCGCAGGACCGCATCCTCGCCCTGAACCCGTCGGCGCCCGCCCGCGCCCGGCCGTCGCGGCGGGCGTGATGTCGGGCCTCCTCCTCGTCCTGCTGCCGCTGCCGCTGACGCTGCCGGCGAGCCTGATCGACCTGCGCCGCCGCATCATCCCGGACGCGCTCACGCTGGCGCTCCTCGGCCTCGGCCTCGGCCTCGCGACGTGGCGGGAGGGGGCGGAGGCGGCGCTCCTCGCCCTCGCGCAAGCGGTCGTCGCGTACGGGTTGTTCTACGGCCTGCGCGCGCTCCACGCACGAGCGACCGGGCGGATCGGGCTAGGGCTCGGCGACGTCAAGTTCATCGCCGCCGCCACCGCCTGGACGGGGCTCGCCGGCCTGCCGGTGCTCGTCCTGGCGGCGAGCCTGTCGGCGCTCGCGGCCGTCGCCGCGATGGCGCTCGCCGGCCGGCAGGTCGGGCGCGACACCGCCCTGCCGTTCGGCCCATTCCTGGCGCTCGGCCTGCATGCCGGCCTCGCGGTCGCGGCCTTGGGCCTCGATGCGGATCTCTTCGCCGGGGCCGCCGGGTGAGGGCGGGCGCGAAGGGGCGGGAGGACGGCTTCACCCTCGTCGAGATGCTGGTGACGATGGCGATCCTGGCCCTGGCCGCGGGCGTCGCGTTCCGGTCCATCGGCCCCGGCGCCCTCGACCGGCGCATCGTGCTGGTCGCCGAGACGATCGCGGCCGAGATCGGCTGGCTGCGGGCCGAGGCGATCCGCTCGGGCCGGGCCGGGCGCCTCGCCTACGAGCCGCAGGCCGCCCGCTTCGTCAGCTCCCGTCCGGGAGCCCTGCCGATCCCGGTCGGAGCGCTGGCGGTCGCGGTCGAGCCCGGCCCGGTCGGCCGGCCGGTGCCGGGGGAGCTGCGCCTCCTGCCCGACGGCAGCGCGACCGGCGGGCGGATCCTGCTCGCGGCCGGCGCCTCGCGCCGGGTTCTGTCGGTGAGCGCCCTGACCGGACGGGTGCGGCGGGAGGACGGGCCGTGAGGCCGCGGCGCGCCCGCCGGGACGAGGACGGCTTCACCACCGTCGAGGTGCTGGTGGCCTTCGCGATCGCCGCCGCCGCCACCATCATGGCGTTCGAGATCGCCGGAACGGCGGCCGGCGCGGTGCGGCGCCTCGAGACCCGGCGGATCGCCGCCGACGAGGCGGAGGGCGTCGTCCTGCGCCGCCTCGCCGAGGGTCCGCTGCGGCCGGGCCTCGTGCAGGGGCGGTTCTCGGACGGCACGCCCTGGACGCTGGCGGTCCTCGACCTGCGCCCGGTCCTCGGGGTCGGCCGCGCGCCGCCGCTCTGGCAGGTCAGGGTCACGGCCGGCGGGTCCGAGGCGAGGCCCCTCTACGCCACCCTCGTCCCGGGCAAGCCCGGGGAGACGCCCGAATGAGCCGGCGCGGCGGGGACGAGACGCGAGCCGAGGCGCGGCAGGCCGGCTTCACCCTGGTCGAGACCCTGGTCTGCCTCGCGCTCGCCGGGCTGATCGGGGTGCTGCTGCTCAATGCCGTGCGGATCGCCGGCGGAGCCTCGGCGGCGGCCTCGCGGGCGGCCGGGGCCGAGGAGGTGCAGTCGGTGCGCGACCATCTGCGGCGCACCCTCGGCAGCCTGGCGCAACGCCGCCCCGACGGGAGCCGGCCGACGCTCGGCGGCGGCCCGGACCGGCTCGTCGCGATGCTGGCCCCCGACCGCACCCTGGAGCGCCCGACCGAGGTCGCCGCGACCCTCGCGCTGGTGCCGGGCCTCGCCGGCGGCCTCGACCTGCGGGAGAGCCGGAGCGAGCGCGAGGGGACCGGCGGGGCGATCGGAGAAGTGATCGGAGAAGTGATCCTTGGGCGAATCGCCGGGCTCGCGATCCGCTACTACGGCGCGCCCTCCGACGGCGCCCGGCCGCTCTGGCAGCAGAGCTGGTCGCGGACCGACCGGGCGCCGCTCCTCGTCGAGATCCAGGTCGCCTTCCTCCCCCAGGACCGCCGCCGCTGGCCGCCGCTGCTGATCGCCCTCGAGGCCGGCCCGTGAGTGCGCCCGCGCGTGCGCCCGGGACCGGCCCCGCGGACGCGGGCGAGGGCGGCTTCGTCCTGCTCTCGGTGCTGGCGATCTTCATCGTCGTCGGCGCGGTGCTGGCCGGGGCGCTGCTCCAGGTCCGCTCCGCCACCGGCCTCGCCCAGGCCCGGGCCGACGCGGTGCGGCTCCAGGGGGCGGCGGACGGGATCGCCCGCCTGATCGCCTACGAGCTCCAGCTCGGGCGGGTCTACCGCCGCACCGAGGCCGGCCTGCCGGAGGACGGCACCGCCGCCGCCTGCCCGCTGGCCCCGGGGCGGGTCGCCCTGGTGTCGCTCCAGGACCAGGGCGGCCTGATCGACCTCAACGCCACGCCGCGCCCGGCGATGGAGGAGGCGTTCCGGCTCCTCGGCGTGCCGGACCGGGATGCGATGGCGCTGGGCGCCGAGATCGTCGACTACCGCGACGCCGACGACGCGCCCGAGCCGAACGGCGGGGCGGAGCTGGCGCAATACCGCGCCCGCGGCCTCGCCTGGGGACCCCGCAACGGCCCCTTCGCCAGCGCCGACGAGATCGGCCGCCTGCCCTCGATGACCCCGGCGCTCGCGGCGCGGCTCGCGCCGGTGCTGACGGTCTACAATGCAGGGGGCCGCTTCGACCTCGCGGCGCTGGTGCGGCGGGTGAACCCGGCGGCGATCCGGTCGCTGCCGGGCTCCGCCGGCCCGGTCCCGTCGCCCCGGCAGGCCTTCCGCCTCTCCGTCGTCGTCGCGGAGGGCCGCGCCCGGGCCGGGCGGTCGGCGATCCTCGACCTCGGCGGCGGCGGTTTCCTGGTCTGGCAGCAGACGGTCGCGCCCGACCTCGTGGACGGCGTGGGGCACCCGGCCTGCGCGATGCTGGCGGCCGCCCTTTCGGCGGGGCGGTGAACCCCGCGCATGTCGGAAAGGAAGCCGCGAGCGCGCCGCGCGTCACGCCGGATCTCCCGGCCGCACGCCCGAGTTGATTCGAACTGAACAACGGGACAGTCTCGCGGAGGAGAAGGAGCGCGGCGCGATGATGGAAGCCCTGACGGTTCCCCGGTGCCCCGACGTGGTGCTGTCGGATTTCGGCGCCTTCTTCGAGGAGCAGCGCCGGCGCCGCGAGGCGAGCCCGGTCTCGGAGGCGCAGCCCGATGCCGCGCTCTCGGACGAAGATGCGCGGCGCGTGGCGCTCCTGCGCGGCATCGCCGCCGAGGTGCTGGAGGCGGCCTCGGCGCAGCTGGCACCCCACGGCGTGCTGGTAGAGCGCGGGCCGTCCCTGCGCGGACGGCCCGATTTCGAGCAGGCTTACACCCAGTTCATGCTGATCAACCGGCAGACCGGCCGGGCCTCGGACGTCTACGTGATGAGCATCACGGATGCGGGCTACTTCCTGGCGAGCGCCTGCGACCCGCGCCTCGACCACGACCACAACGACCGGCAGGTTACCCACTGCGCCGCGAGCGCGCTCACCTGCGACGTCGTCGCCCGGGTGATGAAGGACGCGATCCTGCACGTCGCCTGAGCGCGGGAGCCGCCCGCTACTCCTTGTGGGCGAACAGGTAGGTGCCGCTCGCCAGCTCCATGTTCTTGTCGTCGCCGAGCTGCGTCACGTAGGGCTCGTTCAGGAGCGACAGCGGGTCGGCGGTGAAGTCGGAGAGGCGGCGCGACAGGAAGCGCTTGCGCACGTCCGGCGGCAGGCCGGCGGCCCAGGACTGGACCATCCAGGTCAGGGTCCAGATCGGCAGGAGCGAGGTCGGGACGTACTGGTGGTCGACGGCGAGCCGGCCGGCGAACAGGTTGCGCAGGCCCTCGCCGGTCATGTTGTAGTAGTGGTGCGGGTAGCCGTGCAGCGGCTGCAGGAACGGCACCGCGCAGACCAGCTTGCCGCCGGGCTTGAGCACCCGGGCGATCTCGCGGGCGCAGGCGAAGGGATCGCGGACATGCTCCAGCACCGCGATCGAGATCACCCCGTCGAAGCTCGCGTCGCGGAACGGCAGCACCTCGCCGATGCCGAGCACGTCGGTGGTGTCGTAATCGGCGATCTCGAGGTTGACGACGTTGGCGTAGTAGCGGTCGCGCCGGCCGGCGCCGCAATCGAGGACCAGCCCGTCGGGATTCGCGTCGATCAGTTCCAGGACGTGGGCGTCGTAGGCGTTCTGCGAGACGTTGGGGCTGTCCTCGGCGCCCGAGAGCGCCCGCAGCTCGTCGCTGAGGTAGTCGTACTTACCCCCGGGGCGGCGGTGGGGCAGGTCGTCCCGCATCAGGGGGGCGAGGCGCGCCAGCTTGTCGGCCCGCATGACCTCCAGCCCCTCGGGCAGGCGGCTCTGGCGCCGGCCCTGGCGCAGGCCGTGGCGATCGAAGTGTGCCCGGCCGCTGGCGAGCCGCCCCTCGCGCACCGCGAGGTGGATGTCGGGGTTGGCCGCCAGGTAGTCGGCCTCGCGGAAGGTCGCCGCCGTCGCCGGCTCGACCATGTCGAGATGGGGGATCACGGGCGCGGCCTAGAGGGTGCGCAGGAAGCCGGCGAAGCGCATCAGCCCCTCCGGCCAGGGCCCGTGCCCGCTCTCGCCGTTGAGGTGGCCGGATTCGCCGGCATCGACCAGCTCCGCTCCCCAATCCGCCGCGAACGCGCCCGCGCGGTCGTAGGCGGTGTAGGGGTCGGTCCGGCTCGCCACCAGCACCGACGTGAAGGGCAGGGGCTCGCGCGGGATCGGCGCGAAGCGGCGCAGGACCGCCGGCATGTCCGGCCGCTCGATGTCGGGAAGCGCCACCAGGAAGGCGCCGGCGACCGCGCCCTGGGGAAGGTATGGTGCCGCCTGAACGCAGGCGATCACCCCGAGGCTGTGGGCGACCAGCACCACGGGCCGGCTCGCCGCCTGCACCGCGGCGATCACGGCGTCGCGCCAGGCGTCCGGCTCGGGATGGTCCCAGCTCGCCTGGTCCACCCGGCGGGCGGTCGAGAGCCGCTCCTGCCAGCGGCTCTGCCAGTGGTCGGGCCCGGAATTGGTGTAGCCCGGGACGACGAGGATGTCGCAATCGGCCGATTTCATGCCGCACCGTTACAGGCACGGCGCCCCAGCGTCGAGACCATCCCTACTCGGCCGCCAGGGCCGGCACGGCCGGCGCGGTGCCGAGGAGGATCGGGCCGACCTGCAGCGCCAGCCCGGTCGAGGCGAGGTTCTTGTGCTTGGCCTCGACCTCGATGTCGCACCAGGCGAGGTGGCGGGCGATGTGGTCGTTGAGCGCCCGGTTCCACATCAGGTCGGAATGGGCCGCGAGGTCCCGGCCCTTGAGGCCGGCCTCGGTCAGGGCCGCGAAGTCGGGCAGCGCGTCGGGGTCGTGGCCCGGCAGCACGTCCTCGCGCGAGACGCTGACATGGCCGACCGGGCGCACCCCGCGCCAGGATTCGATCACCCGGGCGATGCGGGGATCGTCCGGCTCGAGGTAGCCGCCGCGGCTGTGGATCCAGTGGTGGTGCAGGTCGAGCACCACCGGCACCCGGTCGGCGAGGCGCAGCACCTCGTCGAGACCGAAGGCGGATTCGTCGTTCTCGACCGTGACGAGGTCGCGGGCGACCTGCGAGACCCTGTCGAGGTTCTCCCGGTACGCCTCGACGCCGGGATCGCGGGCACCGACATGGATGTTGATGTGGGCGCCGTGCGGGTGCCAGCCGCCGCCATAGCCCATCATCGCCATCACCTCGGCGTGGTAGTCGAGTTCGGCGATGCCGTTCGCGAGCGCCGCCGGGTTGCGGCTGGCCAGGATGCAGAACGGGCCCGGATGCATGCTGAGCCGCACCCCGCCCGCCCGCGCCGCCTCGCCCACCGCCGCGAGGCCGTCCTCGATCGTGCGGCGAAACTCCGGATCGGCGTAGAGGTCGCGCACCTCCGGATGGGTGTAGCCCGGCAGGATCGAGCTCGCGAGCCTCAGCAACCGCTCGAGCGGCGGCCTGTCCGCCACCCAGGCGACCTGGCGTCCCATCGCCGCGAGGTTGTGGGTCACCACCGCGACGAGCTTCTCGCGGGCGGCTGTCGGGGCGAGGCGGCGCAGATGCGCGATCGTCACGGTGGTGACGTTCATCACCAGCGCGGCGTCCTTGGCGGCCTTCAGCGTCTTGTGCCGACCGGGCTCCTCGTCCGGGATGAACTTGCAGCAGAAGCCGAGGCGAGCCCCGGAATCGGGGGAGGGAGCGGCGGAGGTCATGGCCGACAACGCGGTGCCTGCCGCCGCGGGTCCCGGAATACCGTCGGGAAGTAAGGAAGGCGGACATGAAAAAGCCGGCCCCGAAGGACCGGCCGTTTCTCGTGCAGAACCTCGTCCGGCTCGTGCACCCGGTCGAACCCGCCGCATCGTCCCGGACCGCGCAGGGCCCGGGACGATGCGGCAGAGATGGACGGTCAGTGCGTCTGCCGGCCCGGCTCGGGGGTGCCCGCAGGGCCCTCGCCAGGCTGGTTCTGGCCGGGCTGGTTCTGGCCGGGCTGGTTCTTGCGCAGCTCGTCCGAGGCGGCGTGGGCGGCTGCGACGGCGGCGTCCTGCGCCTGGTCGAGGGCGGTCTCGACGAATTGCCGGCCGCGCTCGGTCGCCTCGTGGGCGTAGCGCAGGCCCTGGTCGCGGACCTCGTCGGCCCAGGGACCGACCACCTTGTCCTCCTGGCGGGTGCGCGGCAGCAGCGCGCCGAGCAGCATGCCGGCGGCGAGGCCGACGACGCCGACGAGTACCGGGTTCTCGGTCACGAAGCGCTCGACGGTGTTCTGGCCCTGCGCCAGCCGATCGCTGCCGCGGTCGCGCAGGTCGGCGTAGCGGCGCGAGCCGGTCTCGATCCGGTCGTTGGCCCAGTCGCGGGCGCGGTCGATCGTGTCGGAGCTGCGGCCGCCGACGGCGCCGTAGGTTCGGCTCGCCTCGGCATGCGCGCGGTCGACCGCGTCGCTGGCGCCGCGCTTCAGCCGGTCGGCTGCCGCGTCGGCCTTGGCGCGCAGCTGGTCTGCGGTCTCGCCGATGCGCTCGCCGATCGCCGAGACGGTTTCGCTCACGCGCTCGGACACGCCGGCGGCGGCCTCCTTGGCGGCCTCGCCGGCGTGGCGGGCCGCGTCGCCGGCCGAATCCTGCGCGGCGTCGAGGTTGCGGCGCACGGTGTCGTGGTCCTGGTGCAGGTTGCGCTCGGGCCCGGTCGCGGGGGTGTGGGCCGACGGGGCGCCCGGATTGGCCGGGTTGATGGTGTGCTCTGCCATGACTCGGGTACTCCCTGGCAGGCGGGGGACGGGGAAGCCCGCGCCCGCTCCGGCCTGCAACGAAACGAGAATTCTCTGAAACGGGCGCCGGCCCTCGGGGCCGGCGCCGGCATCACATCCGCAGGCTCTCGGCGACGCGGTCGGCGGCCGGGTGGGCGGTCGGGCGGTCGGGGTCGTAGACCCGGGCCGTTCCGGTATTCAGGACCGGCACCGATTCGGCCCCGGCCATCGTGGCGTCGAGCTCGCGGCGCCGCTCGGACTCCCGGGCGACGCGGTGGACGAGCCAGCCCACCCCGGCGACGATCAGCATGACCGGGACGGGGTTGCGCCGCACCGCGGCCAGCGCCCCGTCGTAGAGGCCGGCCATCGCCGGCGTCTGCCGCGCGGTGCCGAGCATCTCGTCGACGATGCTGGCCGGGGAGAGCCGGCCCTGGATCTGGTCGATCGTCCGGTCGAGGCGGGCGCGGGTCTGCTCGATGTCGTGCTCGAGGTCGTTGATCGACTGGCTCATCCCGACACCCTCTCGGACAGGACCCGGGCGTCCTGGCGCACCTGCCGCGTCGTGCGGGTCGGCGTCAGGGTCGACAGGGACATGGCGCTGCGGCCCCACAGGGCGAGACCGATGGCGACGGCGAGGAACACCGCCCCGACGATCAGCGCGGCGAGCGCCTCGGAATGCACCACCGTGGCGAGCCACTTCACCAGGGCGTCGGTGAGCACCAGGAGGGCGACGACGGCGAAGACCGCCGCCCCCACCATCATGCCGAGCCCGAGGAACAGCGACCTCAGGTTGTTCGACATCTCGGTGCGGAAGAGGGCGATCTCCTTGCGGGCGAGATCGGTCGTCTCCCGCAGGGCGTCGCCGAGGAGCCCCTGGATGCTGCCGGGGGCGCCGGTGCCCCCGAGGGGGCGGTTGTCTGTCATGGGATCGGCCATGGCGGCGCCTCCGTCAGGCCGAGTAGCGCGGGCCGGACGCGCCGGTGCGGTAGGGATCGGGCCGGGCGGTCTCCGGCTCGCTGTGGGCGCCCGGCACCTCGCGGGCGCCGTGGGACGGCGCGCGGTAGGACGACGACCCGGCGCCGTAGCCCTCGCGGGAGGAATCGCGACGGGTCTCGGGCCCGCGCCCGAAGGCCTCGCGGCCGTCGAGGACGTGGGCGGGATGGGCCGAGGAGCGGATGAAGCGGGCGGCCAGGAATCCGGTCAGGAAGGTCGCCACCGCGACGGCGGCCGGCCGGCGGCGGGCCACCGACTCGATCTCGCTGTAGAAATCCTCGAAGCTGCGCTCGCGGATCGAGCCCGAGAGCTGCTCGAGGCCTTCTGCGGCGCTGTCGAAGAACGCCTTCACGTTGGGCTGCTGGTCGAGCTTCCCGCCCGAGTCGCGAAGGGCCTGGGCGAGGTCGGAGACCGACTGGGCGGCGTCGCCCTTGCGGCGGTCGACGTAGCCGTGGACCTGCTCGCGGGCCGAGTCGACCAGGCTGAAGCCGCGCTCCATCGCGACGTCGCCGAGCTGGCGCACGTCCTGGCGCAGGTCGTTCCAATCCGCCGGCCGCTCGCCGGCGGCACCCCGGTCCTCGGCCCGGTGCTGTCCGTTATCGTAACCCGCGCTCATTGGGGGGAACTCCGTTCTCCGCGGCACGGCATCCGGCCGCGCCGGCCGCCGCGCCGCACACATGCGACGTTATTGCGAGTAACAGCAGCCAAGGCGCCCGGTTCCGGTCACGCCGTGAGCGGTCTTGCCTAAGCCTTGCCCCATGTGAATCACGGCGGGATTCCTGTGGAGCGCCGGGCACAGCCGGTCCGGGTGTCGCACGGTCAGGATTCGCCTCGAGGGTTGACCAAACCCCGCGGATCGCGCTTGCTCACCGCGCGTTTTCCCCGTCAGGGGCGGATGGACGCGGCGACGTTCCCGCCCCACAAGGTCCGTGCAGCCGGAGTCCATACCCGCCGTGTCACGCCTCATCATCGTGTCGAATCGCGTCGCCGTCCCGGACGCGGGATCCAAGGCGGTCGCGGCCGGCGGGCTCGCCGTCGCCCTCAAGGAGGCCTTCACGGCCTACAAGGGGCTGTGGTTCGGCTGGAGCGGCAAGATCACCGACAACCCGTCCTCCGAGCCGGTGATCGCCGACCGTGGCCGGGTGCAGTACGCGGTGATGGACCTCTCGCCCCAGGACCACCGCGAGTATTACAGCGGCTTCGCCAACCGGGCGCTCTGGCCGATCATGCATTACCGCCTCGGCCTGGCGGCGTTCTCCCGGGCCGACTACGCCGGCTACCAGCGCGTCAACCGGATCTTCGCCCAGGCGCTCGCCGGGCTGATCGAGCCGGGCGACCTGATCTGGGTCCACGACTATCACCTGATCCCGCTCGCCTCGGAGCTGCGGGGTTTGGGCGTCTCGAACCCGATCGGCTACTTCCACCACATCCCGTGGCCGTCGGGCGAGGTGTTCAACACCCTGCCGGCCTCGACCGAGCTCCTGCGCGCCGTCTCCGACTACGACCTGATCGGCCTCCAGACCGACAGCGACGTGCACAACCTCTCGCGCAACCTCGTCGACGAATTGCGTGCGATCCCGCTCGGCGGCGGCTCGCTGATGGTCGACGGGCGCCGCACCCGCATCCGCAGCTTCCCGATCGGCATCGACGTCGACGGCTTCCGCCAGGCCGCCGAGCGGGCCGGCATGAACCGCACCGTGCGCGACACGGTGGCGGGCCTGCGCACCCGCAAGCTCCTCATCGGCGTCGACCGGCTCGACTACTCGAAGGGCGTGCCCGAGCGGATGGAGGCGGTGGAGCGCTTCTTCGCCTCCAACCCCGACCAGCGCGGCAACGTCGTCTTCCTGCAGATCGCCCCGAAGTCGCGCACAGAGGTCCCGGAATACGAGCAGCTCAGCCGCGACGTGAACGAGGTGCTCGGCAACATCAACGGGTCGCTGGGCGAGCCGTCCTGGACCCCGATCCAGTACGTCACCAAGGCCTATCCCCGCGCGGTGCTGGCCGGGCTCTACCGCGCGGCGCGTGTCGGCGTGGTGACGCCGATGCGCGACGGGATGAACCTCGTCGCCAAGGAATACGTCGCCGCCCAGAGCGAGGACGATCCGGGCGTGCTGGTGCTGTCGAAATTCGCCGGCGCCGCACGCCAGATGCCCGAGGCGCTGCTGGTCAACCCCTACGACCGGTTCGAGGTGGCGGAGGCGATCCGCGCCGCCCTCTACATGCCCAAGGCCGAGCGGGTCGAGCGCTGGAAGCCGATGTTCGAGCGCATGGCGCGCGAGGACGTGGATTGGTGGGCCCGCAGCTACCTCGGCGAGCTCGAAGGCTTCCGCACGGTCGAGCGCGAGCCGCCAGCGGAGGCGGAGGCGCGGTAGGAGCGTCCCCGAAAAAAAGGGACGGGATCCTTCGTCTCCCGACGGGCCGAGAGAGGAGCGCCCGCTCCCTTCCTTTCACTCGGGGCCGTCGCTTCGGCGAAGACCGGCCGCCCGGCTCCGCTCGGATCCTGCCGCCTCACGCCACCCCCGGCAGGCACCCCTCCGCCACCCGCCAGCCCCGCGTCTCGACCGTCGTCCCGGTCGGGCCTGCCAGCATCAGGCCGATCATGGCCTCGCTCTGGCGCTTGCGGGTGCGGGTGGCGGCGTAGACCGTCTGCCAGGTGCCGCGGCGGGCGGGATCGGCGTCGCAGCGGGCGTGAAGCGCCGCGTCTGCGATCGTGACGGCGGCGCGGGTACCCGAAAAGTCCTCGGGCAGCCGGATCTCCGCCGAGACGACGTGGAGACGGTTCGGCCGCAGGCCGGCGATCGGGTGCGCACCCAGAAGCGTGCCGGGCGCGGGCGCGGCGGCGGGCAGGACGTGGCGAACCTCCTCGGGCGCCGAGAAGACCGGCGGGCCGGACGGCGCGAGCGGCGGGGCCTCGACGAGGCTGTGGCGCAGCGCGTAGGCCCGGCCGCAGACCGCCAGCCAGCCGGCGAGGTCGGCATCGGTCGCCGCCGCGTAGGGAGCGAATTGCGGCAGCGTGCCCTGCATCAGCCCCTCGCCGCGCCAGACGACGCGGCCGGACCCGATCCCGCCATCCTCCGGACCGGCCGCGCAGACCCGCAGTAGCGTCGCCGGGCCGATCGCCCGCAGGGCGGCGAGCAGGCGCCGCACCGCGGCCTCGCTCTCCCCCGGCGGCCCCTTGCGCACCAGGATCTTGTCGCCCGCCGCGAGGTCGGCGAGCAGGCGCTCCTTCAGGTAGGCGACCCGGCGGATCTCGCGGTCGAGGATGGCGGCCGGGGCCGTGCGGGGCGCCGTGTCGCCGGTATGGTAGGCGAAGCCGTAACGGCGGCTGTGGCAGAAGAGGTAGCCGCCGGCACCGACCCGGACCTCGATGTCGTCGGGCCCGCCATAGTGCGAGAACCGCGTCTCGACCGCGTGGGTGAGGTCGGCGATCGGCGCCGAGGAAAGGCGGAAGAGCCCGAGCGGGTCGATCCCCGCGTAGCGCTGGGCGATGCCGAACTCGCAATTGTCGCCCAGGCTCTCGAAGGCGCCGAGGAGCGCCGCCGCGGTGAGGCCGGCCGGTGTCGGAGACGCATGGCGAAACAGCGAGATCATGCCGCCGTGCCGGAGCGGGCCGCCGAGCTGCCCTTGGCCGGGAACGCTTCCGGCGCGCCCTCCGCCGCCAGCACCTTGCCGGGGTTGAGCAGGCCATGCGGGTCGAGGGCGCCCTTGAGGCGGCGCATCAGGTCGAGGGCGACCGGATCCTTGTAGCGGGGCAGCTCGTCGCGCTTGATCAGGCCGACGCCGTGCTCGGCGGCGATCGAGCCGTCCATGGCGTGCACGATGTCGTGGACGATGCGGTTGAAGCGCGGCCACTCGGCGAGGAACGCGGCCTTCTCGGCCCCGACCGGCTGGGTCAGGTTGAAGTGGATGTTGCCGTCGCCGAAATGCCCGAAGGGGCAGACCCGCACCCCCGGCATCGCCGCCTCGCAGGCCTCGGTCGCCCGCTCCAGAAATTCCGCCACCCGGGAGACCGGCACCGAGACGTCGTGCTTGATCGAGCCGCCCTCGTGGCCCTGCATCTCCGACAGGCTCTCGCGCAGGCGCCACAGGGCCGCCGCCTGCGCCTCGCTCCGGGCCAGGGTCGCGTCCGCGACGAGACCGGATTCGATCAGCTCGCCCAAGCGCGCCTCGAGTTCCTCGTCGGCGTCGGGGGCCGGCGAGGAGACCTCGACGAGGGCGTAGGACGGGTGGTCGCCCTCGAGCGGCCGCACGGCGCCGGGCAGGTGGCGCAGGACCACCTTGAGGGGGAAGCGCGGCACGTACTCGAAGGCGGTGAGGCGGGGCCCGAGCCGGGCGCGCAAGGCTCCGAAGGCGTCGAGCGCCGCGCGGGCCGAGGCGAGACCGAGGAAGGCGGTCGCCTTCGAGGCGGGCTTGGGGTGAAGCCGCAACACGGCGGCGGTGATGATGCCGAGTGTCCCCTCCGAGCCGACGAAGAGGTTCTTGAGATCGTAGCCGGAATTGTCCTTCCGCAGCGCCCGCAGGCCGTTCCAGACCTGCCCGTCGGCCAGCACCACCTCGAGCCCGAGCGTCAGCTCGCGGGCGTTGCCGTAGGCGAGCACCGCGGTGCCGCCGGCATTGGTGGCGAGGTTGCCGCCGATGCGGCACGAACCCTCGGAGGCGAGCGAGAGCGGAAACAGCATGCCGGCGGCGTCGGCCGCCGCCTGGACGCTGGCGAGGACGCAGCCGGCCTCGACCGTGATGGTGGCGTCGAGGGGATCGACCGCCCGCACCCGGTCGAGCCGGGCGAGCGAGATCACCACGCCGCCGAACGGCACGCCGCCGCCGACGAGCCCGGTATTGCCGCCATGGGCCACCACCGGCACCCGCGCCTCGGCGCAGGCCCGGACCGCGAAGGCGACCTCCGCGGTGTCGCGCGGGCGCAGGACCGCGAGCGCTTTGCCGCGATAGAGGCCGCGGGTCTCGGCGAGGTGAGGGGCGACGTCGGTCGCGTCGGTGAGGACGTGCGCGGGCCCGAGGCGGGCCGCCAGGGTGGCGATGAGGCTGTGGGTCACGGGGGGCGCATCACGAAGGAGGGGGTTGCGGCGGGGCGGGATGGCGCACCACGGAACCACTCTCTAGATAACGGTCGGCCGGCCCTTTTTCCAAGATGCGCGGCCCATCGCGAAACTTCGCCCGAGACAGCAGCCCCATGCTCTCCGTGATCCCGAACCCGGCGCGCACCGCGCTCCCGATCCAAGGCACCGACGACCTGTTTCCCGTGCGCCGGGTCTACTGCGTCGGGCGCAACTTCGCCGCCCATGCCCGGGAGATGGGCGCCGACCCGACCCGCGAGCCGCCGTTCTTCTTCATGAAACCCGCCGACGCGCTCCAGGTGGTGCCGGACGGCGAGACGGTCGAGCATCCCTATCCGCCCAAGACCGAGAACTACCACCACGAGGTCGAGCTGGTGGTGGCGATCGCCAAGGGCGGGCGCGACATCCCGGTGGAGGAGGCCCTCGACCACGTCTACGGCTACGGCGTCGGCCTCGACATGACCCGGCGCGACCTCCAGGACGACGCCAAGGCCCTGCGCCGCTCCTGGGAGCTCGGCAAGGCCTCGGACCTGTCGGGCCCCGTCGGCACCCTGAAGCCGGCCTCGGTCATCGGGCATCCGGCCAAGGGCGCGATCACCCTGTCGGTGGACGGCGCGGTGCGCCAGAAGGGCGACCTCTCCGACATGATCTGGTCGGTGGCCGAGCAGATCGCCTACCTGTCGACCTACTTCGCGCTCGAGCCCGGCGACGTGATCTTCGCCGGCACGCCGGAGGGCGTCGGCGCGGTCACCCGCGGCCAGACCATGGTCGGGGCGATCGAGGGCGTCGGCGAGATCCGCCTGACCGTCGTCTAGGACAGGGACATTCCGGGATGACGCGCCGACAGGCCCTGATGATGCGGGCCGCCCACCTCGTCTGGCGCGTCACCCGGGGGATGACCCTCGGCGTGCGCGGGGCGGCGATCGACGCGCAGAACCGCGTCTGCCTCGTGCGCCACACCTACATGCCCGGCTGGCACCTGCCGGGCGGCGGCATCGAGCCCGGCGAGACGGCCCTCGACGCCGTGACCCGGGAGTTCCGCGAGGAGACCGGCATCGTGCTCGATCCAGGCGCGCCGCCGGCCCTGCACGGCTTCTACCTCAATCGGATCGGCGCGGGGCGCGACCACGTCGCGCTCTACGTCGCCCGCGCCTTCACGGTGCCGGAGCCCAAGCGCCCCGACCGCGAGATCGCCGAGACCGGCTTCTTCCCCCTCGACGTCCTGCCGCCGGAGACCACTCCGGCAACCCGGACGCGCCTCGCCGAGATCCGCGACGGCCTGCCGCCGGCCTCGACCTGGTAGGGAAGGGGCTGCCGGGAGGACACCGCGGAGCCGGCTCCGCAACCTCTTGCGCTCCCCGGCGGAATGGTGTTTATGCCGCTCATCGGCGCCGCCACGGTGACGCCGACGGAAAACAGTGAGCGGGTGTAGCTCAGGGGTAGAGCACAACCTTGCCAAGGTTGGGGTCGAGGGTTCGAATCCCTTCGCCCGCTCCAGTTTTTCCATGAGGCCGAACGAGTTTGGGCGGGTGTAGCTCAGGGGTAGAGCACAACCTTGCCAAGGTTGGGGTCGAGGGTTCGAATCCCTTCGCCCGCTCCAAGTTCGATCAGGCCCGGCACAGTGAGCGGGTGTAGCTCAGGGGTAGAGCACAACCTTGCCAAGGTTGGGGTCGAGGGTTCGAATCCCTTCGCCCGCTCCAATTGCCCATGGTTATCCAAGCCAGACATCACCTTGAATTCCAAAGAGCGGACCGGCACGTCCGAGGGCTGAGCCGGCTGCGGAAGCCTCGCCGATTCATCGTCGCGGAGAGGGCGGGCTCACGGCGGCCGTGCGCCGCTCGCTGCGGGTCGGGGCCGATCTCGACCTGGCTCGCCCGCACGACGAGGGGCGAGTCGCCGACCTGCGGTCTGCCCGGGATCGACCGGTGCGACGCGGCTCCCGAGATCGATGCGCCGGCCGTTCTCTCGCGACGAAAATGCCCCCTGCGCATCGATCCGGAACTCGCCGGAGACGAGAGACCGGAATTCGTACCGCAGGGGCGCAGGAAGGTGGCGGAACGTCGGTCACGCGATCACCGCGGCTGCGCGTCCGGATCCCGGACGCCGCTTTCGCGGCACCGGAACCAACCGGCAGCCGTCGGTTCGTCAGCGCAACCGAAGCGACCCGGGAAGACCGCTCACAACGCCTTCAGCAGCGTCTCCGCCCCCGACAGGTCGGCCTTCGACGGCGCGTCCTCGACGTTGAGCACCCGCACCACGCCGTCCTCGACCAGCATGGCGTAGCGCTTCGAGCGGATGCCGAGGCCGAAGCCGGTGCCGTCCATGTCGAGGCCGATCGCCTTGGCGAAGTCGCCGTTGCCGTCGGCCAGGAACTCGATGCCCTCGGCGCCGGCCGCCTTCGACCAGGCCTCCAGGACGAACACGTCGTTGACGGAGGTCACCGCGATCGCGTCGATGCCGCGGGCCAGGATCTCGTCGCGCCGGGTGACGTAGCCGGGGAGGTGGTTGCGGTGACAGGTCGGCGTGAAGGCGCCCGGCACCGCGACCAGCACCACCCGACGGCCCTTGAACACGTCGTCGGTGGTCTTCGGCGTCGGGCCCTCGGGGCCCATCACCCGGAAGGTCGCCTGCGGCAGGTGATCGCCGACCTGGATCGTCATCGTGGGTCTCCTGGAACCATTCCGGGCCGGCCCCGCCGGGGCCTCGAGCCCGGCCGGGGTCTAGCGCGGCCGTCCGGGGGAGTCGAGGCGGGCCGCGGCAAGCGGTACGGGAGCCGCCGGGCGCCGGTGCGCGTTCACCCCCGGCGGCGGGCTATGGACAACGCCGGAGCGGGGGGTAGCATGGACGCCATGCGCAGCAGATTTCCTCAGGACCTTCTCTCCCAAGATCCCTCGCAGGATCCCTCGCAGGATCACGCCGACGGGGTGGCCGGTCCGCACGTCGAGGGCGCGGACACCTCGCCCCGCGGAGCGCCGAGCTACCTCGACGGGCAGCTCCTCGTCGCGATGCCGGGCATGGCCGACGAGCGGTTCTCGCGCTCGGTCATCTATCTCTGCGCGCATTCCGCCGAAGGGGCGATGGGGATCATCGTCAACAAGCCGGCCTCCGACCTCAACATGCCGGACCTGCTGGTGCAGCTCGACATCATCGGGAAGGACGACGCCATCCGGCTGCCGCACCGCATCGGCCACATGCCGGTGCTGATGGGCGGTCCGGTCGAGGCGAGCCGGGGCTTCGTGCTGCACTCGCCCGACTTCCACATCGAGCAGTCGACCCTGCTGATCGACGACGGGATCTGCCTCACCGCGACGATCGAGATCCTGCGGGCGATCGCCGACGGCCGCGGCCCGGAGAGCGCCGTGCTGGCGCTGGGCTATGCCGGCTGGCAGGCCGGTCAGCTCGAGAGCGAGATCCAGGCCAATGGCTGGCTGCACTGCCCGGCCGATCCGGAGCTGATCTTCAATACCGCGCTGGAGACGAAGTACGACCGGGCGCTGCGCGGCATCGGCATCGAACCGGCCATGCTCTCGGCCACCGCCGGCCACGCCTGAGGCGGGGCCGGGCTGCGGGGGACGGCCTGCGGGCTACTGGTCCTGCGCCCCGGCCTCGAAGCCCGGGTTCATCCCCTCCACCGCCGGGGCGGGGCGCTTGCGGGCCGCCGGGCGCGGGGCAGCACTCGCGGTCGGCGCGGCGCCCGACAGGCCGAGGCGGGTGGCGAGCGACAGGGCGCGGGCCTCCGAGAAGCGCAGGTGGCAGAAGCCGTGCGCGCCCTCGCGCATGTAGGCGCGGCACATCTGCTCCCGGTCGGCCGAGAAGGCGGCCTGTTCGGTCACGATCGGCCGCACGTCCTCGCGCCGGGCGCGCTGGGTCATCACCTTGTAGTTCTCGCGCACCGCCTTGTCGGCGACACCGCGCGCCGAGTCGAATTCCTGCGCCCGCGGCAGCAGGGCGGCGGCGCCCGGTCCCCACAGGCCCTTGGGGGTGGTCGCGCAGTCGGATGCCGTGAAGACGCAGGATTCGGCCTCGGCGAGCGGCGTCACCATCACGCTGCCCTCGAGGATCTCGAACCGCAGCGGGCAGGCCGGGCCGGCGGAGGCGAGCTGCGTCACGCCGTTGGGCTTGCCCTGGTCGGCGAGTGTCAGCGGCTGGCCGTCGCCGAGCGCGACCTTGCAGGACTCGGTCGGCTGCGAGACCTTGGTGCCGGCGACCGTCACCCGGGCGGTGTAGCCGCCACCGGCGCGATCGAGGCGCAGGGAGCCGGCATTGCCGTTCTGCTGCAGGTCCTGGCCGAGCACCGCGTCGTCGTTGGGGGTCTTCAGCACCACGGGCTTCGGCGGCGCGGGCGGTGCGGGGGCCGGCCGGGGAGCGGCCTCGGGGGGCGCCTCGCCCGGCTCCAGGGGCCCGCGCCCGCCCGGCACCGCGGCCGGGGGCACCGGCGGGCGGGCGGCGCGGCCGATGCCGAACAGTTCCTCGAGGAACGACTGGGCCGAGGCCGGGGCAGGCGCCACCATCAGGACCGCCGCGAGGGGCAGGGCCGCCAGAGCGGGCAGGGCCACCGGGCGGAGGAAGGGGCGAACGGGCTGCATCAGGCTCCAGGCACAGGTACGCGGCACGGCGACGGACGTTCCGCAGGGTCCTAGCATGCGGTCCGTGGCACGGGCGTGGCAAGCCCGCAACATTGTCGTGGCGGCTTGACCGCAGGCCCTTGGGGACCGGCGCCGCGAAACACGGGACCGGCCCGGTCCGGACGGCCGGATTCGCGCCGCCGCGGACGGCGTGCGCCGACCGGGTCTTTCGCCTCGCCGGCTCGCCTTGCGGGCCCGAAATCCCCTTCTTATATCGGGCTCGGCGCGGGAACGCCCCCGCTCGCCGGCCTCCGGCGAGGCGCGGTCCGGTCCGGCCCGCCCAGGCTCAACCCATTCGAGCTCAAACCATTCGACAAGTACCGCCATGGGCCGAGCTGCTTCGGGGCTCGGCGGTCTGCTTAAAAAACACCAACGAGGGATCCCACCATGGGTAAAGTGATCGGCATCGACCTTGGCACCACCAACAGCTGCGTGGCCGTGATGGAAGGCACGCAGCCCAAGGTCATCGAGAACGCGGAAGGCGCGCGCACCACCCCGTCGATCGTCGCCTTCACGGACGACGGCGAGCGGCTCGTCGGCCAGCCGGCCAAGCGCCAGGCGGTGACGAACCCCGAGCGCACCTTCTTCGCCATCAAGCGTCTGATCGGCCGTACCTACGACGACCCGATGACGCAGAAGGACAAGGGGCTCGTCCCCTACAAGATCGCCCGCTCGAACGGCGGCGACGCCTGGGTTGAGGCCGACGGCAAGCCCTACTCGCCGTCGCAGATCTCCGCCTTCACCCTGCAGAAGATGAAGGAGACCGCCGAGGCCCATCTCGGCCAGCCGGTCACCCAGGCGGTCATCACCGTCCCGGCCTACTTCAACGACGCCCAGCGCCAGGCCACCAAGGATGCCGGCAAGATCGCCGGCCTCGAGGTGCTGCGCATCATCAACGAGCCGACCGCGGCGGCGCTCGCCTACGGCCTCGACAAGAAGAAGACCGGCCTGATCGCGGTCTACGACCTCGGCGGCGGCACCTTCGACGTCTCGATCCTCGAGATCGGCGACGGCGTGTTCGAGGTGAAGTCGACCAACGGCGACACGTTCCTGGGCGGCGAGGACTTCGACAACCGCATCGTCGAGTACCTGGCGGCCGAGTTCAAGCGTGAGCAGGGCATCGACCTGACCAAGGACAAGCTCGCCCTCCAGCGCCTCAAGGAGGCCGCCGAGAAGGCGAAGATCGAGCTGTCCTCGGCGACCCAGACCGAGATCAACCTGCCCTACATCACCGCCGACGCGAGCGGCCCGAAGCACCTGGCGCTGAAGCTCAGCCGCGCCAAGTACGAGTCGCTGGTCGACGACCTGGTGCAGCGCACGATCGAGCCCTGCCGCAAGGCGCTCAAGGATGCCGGCGTCTCGGCGGCCGAGATCGACGAGGTGGTGCTGGTCGGCGGCATGACCCGCATGCCGAAGGTCCAGGAGCAGGTGAAGACCTTCTTCGGCAAGGAGCCCCACAAGGGCGTCAACCCGGACGAGGTCGTGGCGATCGGCGCCGCGGTGCAGGCCGGCGTGCTCCAGGGCGACGTCAAGGACGTGCTGCTCCTCGACGTGACCCCGCTGTCGCTCGGCATCGAGACGCTCGGCGGCGTGTTCACCCGGCTCATCGACCGCAACACCACCATCCCGACCAAGAAGTCGCAGGTGTTCTCGACGGCCGAGGACAACCAGAACGCGGTCACCATCCGGGTCTTCCAGGGTGAGCGCGAGATGGCGGCCGACAACAAGCTGCTCGGCCAGTTCGACCTCGTCGGCATCCCGCCGGCCCCGCGCGGCCTGCCGCAGATCGAGGTGACCTTCGACATCGACGCCAACGGCATCGTCAACGTGACGGCCAAGGACAAGGCGACGGGCAAGGAGCATCAGATCCGCATCCAGGCCTCGGGCGGCCTGTCCGACGCCGACATCCAGCGCATGGTGCAGGAGGCGGAGGCCAACGCGGCCGACGACAAGAAGCGCCGCGAGCTGGTCGAGGTGAAGAACCAGGGCGAGAGCCTGATCCACGCCACCGAGAAGTCGGTGACCGAGCACGGCGACAAGGTCCCGGCCTCCGACAAGGCCGCGATCACCACCGCCATCGACGCCCTGCGCCAGTCGCTGGCCGGCGAGGACGTCGAGCAGATCAAGGCCCGCACCACCGACCTGATGCAGGCCTCGATGAAGCTCGGCGAGGCGATGTACGCCGCGAGCCAGGCCGCTCCGGACGCCGCTGCCGGCGCAGCCCCGGGCGGAGAGGCCAAGAAGGACGACGTCATCGACGCCGACTTCCAGGAGGTCGACGACAAGGACCAGAAGAAGCGGGCGTAATACGCCTTGAGGTTGCCGCACGGATCTGAGATCCGTGCGGCGCGGAGCGGGGGCGCCACGGGCCCCCGCCGGGG
>NZ_JAZFXT010000038.1:0-39230 GCF_036448855.1 Methylobacterium ajmalii | reverse complement strand
GATGAGGGCCTGGGGGAGCTTGGCGTCGCCCTGGACGACGTTGATGAGGTCGTAGACGACCCGGCGCTCGGCGCCCATGATGAGGTCGAGGTTGCGCAGGCCGACATCGAAGTCGACCACGCAGACGCTCTGGCCGGTCTTGGCGAGCGCCGCCCCCAGGGCGGCCGTCGTGGTGGTCTTGCCCACCCCTCCCTTGCCGGATGTCACCACGATGACCTTGGCCATGGATCCCCCTTACCGATCGAATTGCGAAGTCGCGGCCGGCGCGGCCGCTGCGTGTGTTTTCTTTCGAGATCCCCCCGGCGGAGTTCCGGGACGGTGGACGACTAGTCGAGCGCCGCGGCCTTCATGGCGTCGCCTTCGAGCCAGACCTGCACGGCGCGGCCGCGCAAGGACGGCTCGATGTCGTCGGCGATGCGGTAGAGGCCGTCGATCGCGAGCAGTTCGGGCTCGAACTTGCGGCAGAAGATCCGGGCGCCGGGCGTGCCGGCCGCCCCCGCGATGGCGCGCCCGCGCAGCGCCCCGTAGATGTGGATCGAGCCGCCGGCGATCACCTCGGCGCCGGAGGCGACCGAGCCCATCACCGTCACGTCGCCCTCGGGGAAGAGGATCGCCTGGCCCGAGCGGACCGGGCTCTCCAGCATCAGCGACTTCGCGCCGGTCACGCGCTCGACGGGAGCGGCGGGCGGTGCCTCGCCGGGCATCGCCACCTCGCCCGAGGGCCGGCCGCCGTTCAGGGGCGGCGGCATCCCGGGGCCGAGCGACCCCGCCCCGGCGCCCTCGATTCCCATGATGGGGATCTCGCGCGCAGTGAGGGCGGTCACCAGATCCCGGAGCGCGTCCCGGCTCGGGGCCAGGGCGGTCACGTCGAGGATCACCGCGCGGCCGGCGAAGAACGCCGGAGAGCGCTTGGCGAGCGCGTCGAGGTCGGCGAGCCAATCCTCGATCGGCGCCTCGGGCGCGAGCACGACCGCCAGGAACGAGCGGCCGCGAAAGCGAATCGGTGGGCGGGTTTGGGTCTGGCTGGTCACGGGTTTACGACTCGTTACCAGCCCATCAGGCGCGCCGGATGGTTAGCGAATGGTTAACGCCGGTAACGAAGTGTTCACCTTTACGGTGAGGCGGCGGCGAGCGTGGCCTCGATGTGGCGCGCGAGCCCCGGATCGAGCCCGAGCCGCCGGGCGAGGTGGTCGAGATAGGCCCGCTCCTGGGGCGTGTCGACCCGGATCGCCATCAGGGAGGCGGTGTAGAGCTCGCTCGCCTGTTCCGGGCCGCGGGCGAGGCGCGCCACCGCCTCGACGTCGACCGGCGCGCGCAGGGCATCCATCAGGAACGCCTTGTCGTCGGCGTCGAGGGCATGACGGTCCATCTCGCCGAAAATCCGCTGCTGCTCGTCGGCGTCGATATGGCCGTCGGCCTTGGCGGCGGTGATCATCGCGATCAGGAGCGCGCGGGCCCGGTCCTGCTCGTCGGCCGCCGAGGCCGGGGCGAAGCGGGTCCCGCCGAGCATCCGGGCCGCCTCGTCGGCGGAGGGAATGAAGCCGGCCGCCCGCGGCGGCGCGGACCCGCGCTGGCCCTGGTTCGCCTGCCAGCTCTGGTAGGCCTGGTAGGCCAGCGTCGCGACGAGGGCGAGGCCGCCGACCCGGCCGGTGGAGCCCATGCCCGACCCCATGCCCGACCCCATGCCGGGTATCCCGAATCCGTTCCCGCCCCGTCCGCGCCGCCCGCCGAGCACGAGCGAGGCGAGCCCGCCGAGGATCGCCCCCTTGGCGCCCCCGCCGCCGAGGGACCGGGCGACCTGTTCGAGGGGGGAGGGGGCGTGCCCGGACTGGCCCTGCCCATAGGGTGCCTGGCCATGGGGCGCCTGGCCGGGATGGCCGCCGAAGGGGCCACCGGCAAAGGGACCACTGGAATGACCGCCCCTGGGCGCGCCGCCGAGGAACTGGTCGAGCAGGCGCTTGGCATCGAACATCGTGAGGGCCCTTCCGGTGAGAGCCGTCGATGTGGGGCCCGGCGGCGCCCACGCAAGGGCGCCGGCCTCACCCCGGCCGCCGCTCCATCCCCGCCCAGCGCCGCCGGGTGCTCCAGGCGTAGCGGGTGTCGCCCTCCAGGAGGTGCAGGTGGTCCTGCAGCCGGTTGCGCTCCAGCCAGGCGAGCGCCGATTCCAGCTCCTCGGCCGTCATGGCGGCGCGGCTCTTGTTGCCGAAGAGGCGCTTGAGCACCGCGTTGTAGCGGTGGGGCAGGGGAGCGCCGGGGGTCACGCGCAGCTCGGCCTCGTCCTCCACCGCCTGGGCGGTCACCATGGCGGCGACCCGGGCGCGCAGCGCCCGCTCGATCCGGGAGGGCGGCACGGGGGCCGTGTCGCCCTCCTTCGCCTCGGGGCGGGCGAGGGCGACGGAGGGGCCGGGCCGCAGCATGGCGTAGCGCAGGCCGAGCGCGTTGCTCTCCAGCGGCACGATGCCGTCGTCGGTCGGCGCCGGCGGCCGCGGCTCGGGCGAGCCGGCGCCGGCCGGGCGCTTGCGCGGGCGCGTCGCGGTCGCCTGCTCGGTCTCGATCCGGGCGCGGAACTGCGCGAAGAGCGGGTCGTCGGGGTGGAAGACCAGGGCGTGCTGGTCGGCGTAGTCGCCGGCATGGGGATCGACCCGGGTCGCCCGGGCGATCATCTGCTCGAGCCAGGGGCGCGAGCGGATGTGGGTCAGCGCCGCCACGACCGCGACCTCGGGGGCGTCGAGCCCCTCGTAGGCCATCGCCACCGTGACCAGCACGGCGGGCTCGGGGGTGAGCCGGAAGGCGGCGAGCGCCGCGTGGGCGTCGGCCTCGGCCGAGGTGGCGATGCGCACGTCGCGCCGCGCCTGCTCCTCCGGCATCCAGGCCTGGAGCATGGCGTGGTAGCTCTGCGCGCTCGCCTGGTCGGGCGCGACGACCAGGAGCTTGCCCAGGCCGCGCACGGCATCGGTGTTCCGAAGGCCGCGTCGGCGCCGCCGCTCGGCCCGCAGGCGGCGGGTGGCGAAGAAGGCCTCGCGCAGGAGATCGCGGGCGAACCCGGTGCGGAGCGCCGTGAACAGGGCCGGCCGGGTCGTCGCGCTCGGGCCCGACCCCGAGAGCCGGTGCGGGCCGACGCGGGCCTGGCCGGAGGTGCGCCCGCCCTCGAGCCAGCTCGCCTCGCCGTCGAGGGCGCCGAAATTGACCGGCAGCACGGCCTTCTCGGCGAGCGCCTCGGCCCGCGAATAGCCGATCACCGCCCAGCCCGGCGCGTCGATGTCCGGGCTCGGCGCGCCGTTCTCGGTGCGGTAGGGCAGCCACAGGATGCGGCGGCCGTCGGCCCGCTCCAGGGTGCCGGAGAGGAGGAGCCGCAGATGCGCGGCGCGAAACAGCGGCAGCAACGCCTGGCTCCAGGCCGCCGCCTCACTCCGTCCGGCCTCGCTCCCCGCCTCCCCCTCGGCCAGAGCCGGCAGGTGGTGGACCTCGTCGACGACGAGGAGGGTGCGGTGGCGGCGCATCTCGGCGAGGTGCAGAGCGGGGGCGGCGGCCACCGCCTGGTAGGTGGTGACGTAGCCGGCCAAGCCCCGGCTCGGATCGGGCGAGTTGTCGGCGGCCCGCACCGAGAGGTTGTGGTCGAGCGCCGCCCGCCAGGCCGGATCGGCGAAGGCCTCCTCCGCCTGGAGCCGCAGCGAATCCCGGGGCACGACCCAGACCACCCGCTCGACGATTCCCGCGGCGATCAGCCGGGCGGCGGCGATGACCGGGAGCAGCGACTTGCCGCCGCCGGGCGTCACCGCCGCCAGGATGTCGTGGATGCCGGACGCTTCGCCGCGGGCGAGCGAGGCCACGAGCTCGGACAGGCTGCGCTGGTGGCTGCGCAGGGGGCGGGACGGGGCGCTCACGGCGTCAGGGAATCACGAGCCATCGCCCGACCATGACGGAGCCGGCCGCGCTTGTGAATCCGGGGGACAACCGCGATTTTCGCGTTTCCCACACCACAAACCGGTTGCGCTACGGGCGCGGGTCAGCCGCGCCCGCGCTCCAGCATCCGCGACACCACCCGGGCGGTGAAATCGACCATCGGGACGATGCGGGCGTAGTTGAGCCGGGTCGGCCCGATGACGCCCACGACGCCCACGATGGTCTGGCTGCCGTCCCGGAACGGAGCGGCGATCATCGACGAGCCGGAGAGCGAGAACAGCTTGTTCTCCGAGCCGATGAAGATCCGTACGCCCTCGCCGCCCTCGGCGCGCGACAGGAGGTCGATGACGTCCTTCTGGCTCTCGAGATCGCTGAAGAGCAGGCGGATGCGCTCGAGGTCCTCGGCCGCCCGCAGGTCGTCGAGGAGGTTGGCCTGCCCGCGCACGATCAGCTGGCGCTCCTCGCTCGGTCCGACCGAGCGGGCCAATCCCGCATCGACCAGGCGCTCGGTGAGCTCGTCGAGCTCCTGCTTCATCGCCGCCCGGGCGGTCTCGATCTCGCCGCGCACCTCGCCGAGGGTGCGGCCGCGGATGCGGGCGTTGAGGAAGTTCGAGGCTTCCTGCAGCGCGCCCGCCGGCAGGCCCGCCGGCAGGTCGAGCAGGCGGTTCTCGACCGAGCCGTCGTCGGAGACCAGCACCACCAGGGCGCGGCCGGGATCGAGGCGCACGAACTCGATGTGGCGCAGGCGCGGGTTCTGCTTCGTCGTGACGACGACGCCCGCCCCGCGCGAGATGCCCGACAGCAGCACCGAGGCCTCGGTCAGCGCGCTCTCGAAGGTATGGTGGCGCGAGGCGGCGGCGCGCATCTGCGCCTCGATCCTTCCCTTCTCCTCCTGGCCGACATCGCCGAGCTCGAGCAGCGCGTCGACGAAGAAGCGCAGGCCGTGCTCGGTGGGGAGCCGCCCGGCGCTGGTATGGGGGGCGAAGATCAGCCCGGCCTGCTCGAGATCCGACATTACGTTGCGGATCGAGGCCGGCGAGAGCGCCATCGGCAGGATGCGGGCGAGGTTGCGCGACCCCACCGGCTCCCCCGTGGCGAGGTAGCTCTCGACGATCTGGCGAAAGATTTCCCGCGAGCGCTCGTTGAGCTCGGCCAGGGCACGGGCCTGCCCGGAACCGCCCGGCAGGGGTGGAAGGTCGCGCGTGTTCATCAACCCAACGGCAGCCAAACGACCCCTCACTGTGCGGCCCTGCCGCGCCGCACGCAAGCGGACGGGACGCCGCGCGGCGGAAACCCCTTCGGTGTTGCAGGATCCCTTGCGCGTCGCAGGATTCCTTGGGCGTCGCAGGAGTGCGGGGCGGGAGGGTGCCTGAACGGAAGCCGACTCGCGATCTCAGTCCGCGTTCAGTCCCGCGGCACCATTGTGTCCCTCGACGGCCGCACCGCGGTGCGGCGAGACGAACCGGAGGCGACGATGCTGACGATGCGCAACCCGATGCGGGCCGGCCGGCGGATGCTGGCGGCGGCGGCCATGGTGGCAGGCGGCCTCCTCGCGGGCGGTGCCGCTGAGGCGGCTCCCTTCGCGCCGGGGGCCGCCGGCGTGCCCGAGGGCGGGCCGGTCCAGGTCCAGTACGGCCATCACCACGGCTGGGGCGACCACCACGGCGGAGGCCGTCATCATCACCATCACCGGCGCCACCACGGCTGGGGACACCATCATCACCATCACGGCGGCTGGGGCCACCATCGCCCCCACCGGCACTGGGGTCACCACGGCGGGTGGGGCCATCACCACGACCGGCATCATCACCGGGGCTACGGTTACTACTGAGGGCCGGCTCGCCCTGAGTTGAAGACCTTATCCCCCCTCTCGCTCTCGGGATGAGGCCGGGAGGGGGGAGCGAAGAGCCGTCGAAAAGGTCGCTCGCGACTTCCACGGGCGCTCGCCGACGATCGGCTACGCCGCCCGCACCTGCTCCATGAAGCGCCCGACCTCGACGTCGAGCCGTTCGGCGTTCTCTTCGATCCGGCGCGACAAGGACGCGATGGAGCCCGAGGCGTTGGAGGAGACCTGGGCCGCGTCCTCGGTCGACAGGATCGCCTTCGAGCTCGCGATCGACTCGCTCGCGACGTTCGCCGCGCTTCCCGCGATCTCCGACACCGTGCTCTTCTGCTGCGAGATCGTCGCGGCGATCTCGTCGATGATGTGGGAGAGCTCGACGATCGTGTCCTTGACGCTGCCGAGGGCCTCGACCGTCGTGCCGGTCGCCGAATGGATCTGATGGATCTGCCGGGCGATCTCCTCGGTCGCGCGGCTCGTCTCGTCGGCGAGCGCCTTGACCTCGGCGGCGACCACGGCGAAGCCGCGTCCGGCCTCGCCCGCGCGGGCGGCCTCGATGGTCGCATTCAGGGCAAGAAGGTTGGTCTGGCCGGCGATCGTCCGGATCGCTCCGGCGACGGCATCGATCTGCTGCGTGGCATGGGCCAACGACGCCATCCGGTCGACGGCGCCGAGCGCCTGCTGGACCGCCCGGGACGAGATCGTCGTCGACGTGTTGGTCTTGTCGACGACCTCGGCGATCGAGGCATCCAGCTCCTCGGCGGCGCTGGCGACGGTGGAGACGCTGCTGGAGGCGCGCTCCGCCGCGGTGCTTGCCTGCGAGGCCTGCCGGGTGACGTACCGGGAGGCGACCTCCAGGTCGCGGGAGGCGCCGCCGAGCGTCTCGATGGCCGCCCGCACGTCGCCGAGGACGGTCTTGACCGAGGCGTCGAACGCCTGGATGGCGGCATCGACGGATTCGGTCCGGCGTCGGTCGCGGCCCAGGGCCTGCTCGCGGTCGCGGGTCAGCATCTCGCGCTCCAGGCCGCTGTTGCGGAACACCAGGAGCGTGCGGGCCATCGCGCCGATCTCGTCCTGCGCGTCGGTCAGCGGGATCTCGACGTCGGTCCGCCCTCCGGCGAGTCCGATCATCGCCTCCTGCAGGCGCGCCAGCGGGGTCGCGATCGAGCGGCCGACGAACACCGATATGCCGAGCCCGACCAGGAGCGAGGTGCAGATGACCGACATGATCAGCAGGAACGTCTGCGCCTGCGATTCGGCCAGCCGCTCCCTCGCGCTCACGGTGATCGCATTCGTCTTGTCCAGCAGCGAATCGATGATCGGCTTCACGAGCGCGAAACGGTCGTTGAGATGCTCGCCGGCGATCGTCGCGCGCTTCTCCGTCGTCCACCATTGCTGGAACGCGGCGGCGTAGGCCGTGCCGGCCTGCCTGATCGGCCGGCCTTCGTCTTCGTGAGCCGCCTCGTATCGTTTCAGCCAGCGCTCGAAGCGGGACAATTCGCCCTCGAAGTTGCCCTCCGCCGCATCGCTCGACGTGCCGCGCGAGGCCTCGACCTGCCGCATCATCCCGAGGGTTGCCGCCCACAGGCGGATCCCGATCGCGTCGTCCTCCAGGAACAGCGGCTTCACCAGGCTTTCCAGCTCGTCGGACGCAGCCTTGAGCTTGCCGTTGGTCCCCTCGTCGGCGGCGTATCCGATGGTTTGCAAGACCTGGTCGACGTCCTTGCCCTTCGTCGAGATGACGTCGATCTCGGCAATCAGCTTGTCGATATCGCCGGCGATGGTTTCATGGTCCGATAGGGCCTTCAATTCGAGCGCGCTGTCCTTCGCGCTGCGCAGCTGCGCTTCGAATGCGGCGGCGTGATTGCCGATGCGGCTGGACATCCACACGCGCGAGGTGACCTGCAATTCGCTGATCTGATTGCGGACCGATCCGGCGCGATCGGCCAACGACTGATATCTTTGCTGATCGGCGATGGAATCGCTGATGTCGTTCTTCGCGACGTAGGAAATCGCCGCGATGGCCGCGAATCCGAGGAACAGTACCAGATTGATGGCGGCGATGCGCGTGCGAACCGAAATCTTGCTCAATTTGCAGGCACGGACCATCGCAAAACTCCGATCAAACAGGCAATAGCCTATACTTGAAGAGAAATATTTAAAGCATCATGAAATTTCGAGATCGTGTTGGTCTATGTCCTGACGTAGCGAACATGTTGTTGTCGATGAAAATCCCGAGCTTGCCCGGACGGGGCGGGCGTCGCGGGTCCGGCTTCCGACCGCCGCAAGGCCCCCGGTCCCCTTGCCGCTCCCGGCGGCAGCGCCTAAGAGCGCGCGACCTCGCGATCCCGCGTCGCGCCGTCTCGCGCGCGACGCCCTGCACAGGAGTTGCCCATGCGCCCCTCGAAGCGCGCCCCCGACGAGCTGCGCAAGGTCACGCTGGAACGGGGCGTCTCGCGCTACGCCGAGGGCTCGTGCCTCGTGACCTTCGGTGAGACCAAGGTGCTGTGCACCGCCTCGCTGGAGGATCGCGGGCCGTCGTGGCTGCGCGGCTCCGGCAAGGGCTGGGTCACCGCCGAGTACAGCATGCTGCCGCGCGCCACCCACGACCGCAACCGGCGCGAGGTGAATTCCGGCAAGCCCTCCGGCCGTACCCAGGAGATCCAGCGCCTGATCGGCCGCTCGCTGCGCGCCGTCGTCAACCTGCCGGCGGTGGGCGAGCGCCAGATCGTGGTCGATTGCGACGTGCTCCAGGCCGACGGCGGCACCCGCACGGCGGCGATCACCGGCGCCTGGGTGGCGCTCCACGAGTGCTTCACCTGGATGCGCGGCCGCTCGATCATCTCGGTCGATCCGATGCGCGACCACGTCGCGGCGATCTCCTGCGGCATCCACAAGGGCACGCCGGTCCTCGACCTGGACTATGCCGAGGATTCCGGCGCCGAGACCGACGCCAACTTCGTCATCACGGGCAGCGGCGGCATTGTCGAGGTGCAGGGCACGGCGGAGGTGAAGCCGTTCTCCGAGGAGGAGTTCCTGAGCCTCCTGCGGCTCGCCAAGGCGGGCGTCGCCGAGCTGGTGGCGCTCCAGAAGCAGGCGATCGCCTGATGGGCCGCCTCCTCTCCGGGCGGGTCGTGATCGCGACCCACAATGCCGGCAAGCTGCGCGAGATGCGCGAGCTGCTGGCCCCCTTCGGCGTCGATGCGGTCTCGGCCGGCGAGCTGAACCTGCCCGAGCCGGACGAGACCGGCACGATGTTCTCCGAGAACGCCGCCATCAAGGCGCGGGCGGCGACGAACGCCACCGGGCTGCCGGCTTTCGCGGACGATTCGGGCTTGTGCGTGAACGCGCTCGACGGAGCGCCCGGGCTGTTCTCGGCCCGCTGGTCCGGCGGCTCGAAGGACTTTTCCGGCGCGATGGCGCGCATCGAGCGCGAGCTTTCGACCCGTGGCGCCACCGACCGGCGGGCCCATTTCGTTTCGGCCCTGGTCCTGACCTGGCCGGACGGGCACGAGGAGCTGTTCGAGGGCCGGGTCTTCGGCGAGCTGGTCTGGCCGCCGCGCGGCGACAAGGGGTTCGGCTACGACCCGATGTTCAAGCCCAACGATTCTCCGCTGACCTTCGGCGAACTCTCGTCGGAGGAGAAGCACGGCATCGACTGGGACGAGCGCGAGGCTCTGTCGCACCGCGCCCGCGCCTTCCTGGCGCTCGCCGCCGCCTGCCTGCGCCGGCCCGGCTGAAGACGAAAGAGGCGCCCGCTCCGACAGGAGGGGCGCCTCGAACGGTCCGGGCGGCGTGCGGCCGCCCTGTCCCGATGCCTACGCGACCGTCAGGCCGACATCGACGTTGCCGCGGGTGGCGTTCGAGTACGGGCACACCTGGTGGGCCTTCTCGACCAGCGTCTGGGCGGTCGCCTTGTCGAGGCCCGGCAGCGAGACGGTCAGGTCGGCGGTGATGCCGAAGCCGCCCTCCGAGCGCGGGCCGATGCCGACCTTGGCGGTCACGGTGGTGTCGGCCGGAACCGCGATCTTCTCCTGGCCGCCGACGAACTTCATCGCGCCGAGGAAGCAGGCGGCGTAGCCGGCCGCGAAGAGCTGCTCGGGGTTGTTGCCGGCGCCACCGCCGCCGCCGAGCTCCTTGGGGGTCGACAGCTTGACGTCGAGGCTGCCGTCCTGGGTCTGGGCGCGGCCGTCGCGGCCGCCGGTCGCGGTCGCCTGGGTGGTGTACTTCACGTCGACGGACATCGGACTTCTCCTGCTGTCGGGGCGGGCGGGGCTCCGGGAGCGGTTGCGATCCCGGGCGGTCCCGGATCCGCCATGACAGGGTCATAGCCCCCTTTCTCATTGTGCGCAATTTGATTTTTGCGCATCGGTAGGAATATGATGATAGGCAATCGCGAGCCTCCGGCTCGTTTCGGGCGGCCCACGGTCGGGTCCGGCCCGGGGGAGCGCCTTGAGGAGCGGGACATGTCCGACACCGATGCCGGCGACGACGGCGCCGCCGCGCTGCTTCTGTCCAGCCAGATCTGCTTTGCGGTCTATTCCGCCGCGCACGCCTTCAACCGGATCTACAAGCCCCTCCTCGACCGGCTCGGCCTGACCTACCCGCAATACCTGGTGCTGCTGCTGCTCTGGGAGCAGGACGGGCAGACGATGAAATCCCTGGGGCAGCGCCTCTATCTCGATTCCGGCACGCTCACGCCGCTGCTCAAGCGCCTGGAGGCGGCGGGCCTGGTGCACCGGGCCCGCGATTCGCAGGATGAGCGGCTGATGCGCATCAGCCTGACCGAGGCGGGCGCCGCGCTGCGCGAGCGGGCGATGCCGTTCCCCAACGAGATCGTCTGCGCCTCGGGCCAGCCTGCGGACCGGCTGATCGCCCTGCGCGACGAGATCCTGGCCCTGCGCGACAGCCTGCACGCCAGCGCGGCGCCGGATCGCGGCGCGGCCTGACGGCGGCCGCGCGCCCCTACAGCATCGGCAGGTGACGCGGCTTCGGCCCGCGCGGGAAGGCGGCGTCGATTCGGGCGAGTTCGGCCTCGCTCAAGGTCAGGCCGCCCCCGCCGGCATTCTCGGCCGCATGGGCCGGGCTCGAGGCCTTGGGGATCGCCAGCATCCCGGGCTCGCGGGTGAGGGCGGCGAGCGCCACCTGGCGGGGCGTCGCGCCGCGGCTCTCGGCGATCTCGGCCAGCACCCGGCCGCCCGGCGTCGCCGGCCCCGGAAAGCTGTCGTGCCCGAACGGGCTGTAGGCCACCACGGCGACGCCGTGCCGCCGGCACCAGGGCAGCACCGCGTGCTCGATGGCGCGCTCTTCCAGATGGTAGAGCACCTGGTTGCAGGCGATGCGGCCGGGCCCCGCCAGGCGCAACGCCTCGTCGAGGTCGTCGACGTCGAAGTTGCTGACGCCCCAGGACAGGATCTTGCCCGCCCGCACCAGGTCCTCGAAGGCCGCGAAGGTCTCCGCGAGGGGGTGCGGCCCGCGCCAGTGCAGAAGGTAGCAGTCGAGACGGTCGGTCCCCAGGCGCCGGAGCGAGCGCTCGCAGGCCTCGATCGTGCCCCGGCGCGAGGCGTTGCCGGGCAGGACCTTGGAGACCAGAAAGACCTCGTCGCGCCGGTCGCCGATCGCCTCGGCGATCAGCGGCTCGGCCTCGCCGTACATCTCGGCGGTGTCGACGTGGCTCATCGCGACGTCGAGCCCGCGGTTGAGCGCGGCGGCCGCCACGGTCGGCTCGCCCTCGTCGAGGTACCAGGTTCCCTGCCCGATCACCGGCACCGCGGGCCCGGTGCGTCCGAAGGGTTGGCGTCGCATCGCGCACTCCTGCGAGCCCTCGTCCTGGGCCGCGCGGACCCGGGAGGGCAAGGGCAGATCCCGGAGAATGCACGGTTTTCTGCGGGTCGTCGCGGCACCCGGGCGTTGACGGGCGCGCGACCGGACGGAAAAAGGTTTTCTTCCCCGGCGCGTTCTGCAAAAAGAACATTCCGGTTGACAGAAAGTCCGGTTCTGGGGTTCTGTGCCGGCCACCAGATGCCCTGCCGAAGGACCCCGATGACCGCTCCCGTCTCCCCGCCCGCCCGGACCCGCGCGCCGTGACGGCCCCCGTCCGCGTGCCGGTGCCGGCGGACCTGGGCGGCCGTCTCGATCCCCGCGACGCCCTCGTGCGCCTCGAAGGGGTGGGCAAGACCTACACCGCCCGCCGGGGCGCCGGCGCGGTCACGGCGCTCGAGGACATCGACCTCTCCGTGCCCCGCGGCCGGGTGCTCGGCGTCATCGGCCGCTCGGGCGCCGGCAAGTCGACGCTGATCCGCCTCGTCAACGGGCTGGAGCGGCCGAGCCGCGGCCGGGTGATCGTCGGCGAGGCCGAGATCTCGAGCCTGTCGGAATTCGCCCTGCGGCGGGAGCGCCGCGGGATCGGCATGATCTTCCAGCACTTCAACCTGCTCTCGGCCCGCACCGCCGCCGGCAACGTCGCGCTGCCCCTCGAGGTGGCGGGCTACGAGCGGAGCGCGATCCGCGCCCGGGTCGCCGAGCTCCTCGACCTCGTCGGGCTCGGGCCCCAGGCCGACCGCTACCCGGCGGAGCTGTCCGGCGGGCAGAAGCAGCGCGTCGGCATCGCGCGGGCGCTCGCCACCAACCCGAAGGTGCTGCTCTCCGACGAGGCGACCTCGGCCCTCGATCCCGAGACGACCCGCTCGATCCTCGACCTGCTCGGCCGGATCAATCGCGAGCTCGGCCTGACGATCCTGCTCATCACCCACGAGATGGCGGTGATCCGGTCGATCGCCCACGAGGTCGCGGTGCTGGACGGCGGCCGCATCGCCGAGAGCGGCGACGTGTTCGAGGTCTTCACCCGGCCGAGAGCCGCGATCACCCGTACCTTCCTCGACGAGGAGACCGGCCGCACCCTGCCGCCGGCCCTCGCCGCGCGCCTCACGCCCGGCCCGGCCCTGCCCGGAGCGGGCGAGGGCAAGCAGGCGGTCCTGCGCATCACCTTCCGGGGCCCGCACGCGACCGATCCGGTGCTGGCCCAGCTCACCCGCGACGTCGGCATCCCGGCCGGCATCCTGTCGGGCACGGTCGACGAGATCGCAGGCCGGCCGTTCGGCACCCTGGTGGTCGGGATCCCGCCCGACGCCGCCACGGTGACCCGGGCGACCGAGTTCCTCGCCGCCCGCGGCCTCGACGTCGAGCTCCTCGGCACCCTCGACCTCGCCGGTTGGCAACGGACCGCCGTGCCCGGCGCACCGGACTCCTCGCATGTCGCCTGAACTGATCCGCCTCCTCGTCCAGGCCACCCTCGACACGCTGCAGATGGTGGCGGTCGCGGCCTCGCTGGGCACGCTGGTCGGCCTGCCGCTCGGCGTGTTCCTCGCCACCAGCGGGCGGGGCGAGCTTCTCGCCGCGCCCTGGGCCAACCGGGTGCTCGGCCTCGTCGTCAACGCCACCCGCTCGACGCCGTTCATCATCCTGGTGGTGGCGATCATCCCGTTCACCCGGCTGATCGCCGGCACCTCGATCGGCACCAGCGCCGCCACCGTGCCGCTCACCGTCGCGGCGATCCCCTTCATCGCCCGCCTCGTCGAGGGCGCGGTGCGGGAGGTCGATGGCGGCCTCGTCGAGGCGGCCCGGGCCTTCGGCGCGAGTCCGCTCCAGATCGTCCTCAAGGTCCTGATCCCCGAGGCCCTGCCCGGCATCGTGCTCGGCCTCACCCTGGCGGTGGTGTCGCTGATCGGCTTCTCGGCGATGGTCGGCGCCGTCGGCGGCGGGGGCCTGGGCGACCTCGGCATCCGCTACGGCTACCAGCGCTTCATGCCCGAGATGATGCTCGCCGTCGTGGTGGTGCTGATCGTCCTGGTGCAGCTGGTCCAGACCCTCGGCGACCGGCTGGCGCGGCGCATGAACAAGCGCCTGCGCCACGGCTGACCCCCTTTCCCCGTCTCAAGAATCTTCTCGGAGCGTGATCCCGATGCTGCGTACCCTCACCCTGGCGGTGCTCCTCACCGCCGTCAGCCTGCCCGCCCTCGCGCAGGGCCAGCGCGTGCGCGTCGGCGTCACGCCGGGCCCGCACGCCCAGATCCTCGAGGCGGTCAAGCCGATCGCCGCCAAGAAGGGCCTCGACCTCCAGGTCGTCGAGTTTTCGGACTACGTCGTGCCGAACGAGGCGCTGTCGTCGGGCGAGCTCGAGGCCAACTCGTTCCAGCACCAGCCCTATCTCGACAACCAGAAGGCCGATCGCGGCTACAAGATCGAGAGCGTCGCCCAGACGGTGAACTTCCCGATGGGCGTCTACTCGAAGCGCCACAAGAGCTTCGACGCGGTGCCGGCCGGCGGCACGGTGGCGATCCCCAACGACCCGACCAACGGCGGCCGCGCCCTGCTGCTCCTGCAGGACAAGGGGCTGATCAAGCTGAAGCCGGGCGTCGGCTTCAAGCCGAGCGTCGCCGACATCACCGAGAACACGAAGCGCCTGCGCATCGTCGAGGTCGATGCGGCCCAGACCCCGCGCTCGCTCGACGACGTCGACGCGGCGGCGGTCAACACCAACTACGCCACCGCGGCCGGCCTCAAGCCCGGCGATGCGATCCTGAAGGAGGAGCCCAAGGGCCCCTACGTCAACGTGATCGCGGTGCGCAGCACCGACAAGGACAAGCCCTGGGTCGCGACCCTGGTCGAGTCCTACCGCTCGCCGGAGGTGAAAGCCTTCATCGAGAGCAAGTTCGGCGGCGCGGTGCTCACCAGCTGGTGAGCCGCGCGGGCGCCGCCGACGGGGGAGGGGCGGGGCCCGCTCCTCCAACGGCCGTGCCGACCTCCGTTCCGGGCCGCCGTCCACAGGAAGCGTGCGGAATCAAGCGGAGCCATGAAACCAAACGCGGCCGTGTGCGTCTTCTCATCACGGCCCGGCGTGACGGGCTGAACTACCCGAGGTGCCCGATGAACATCCTCAAGTCCTGCCTGGTCGCGGCAGTCCTCACCGTCGCCGCCGCTCCGGCCTTCGCCCAGGGCGGCTCGCCCTACAACAATTCCGGCTCGCAGGCCGGCGGCCCGCTCGGCGGCGCGCAGCGCGAGATGGGTGCTCCCGGCGGCGCCCCGTCCGTCGGCATGGCCCCGCGCCAGTCGGTGCGCCCGATGATGCGCCACAAGCGCATGATGAAGCACCGCCGCATGCACCGCCACCACCACCACCGTTGATCCGTCCGTCGCGACGCGATCCAGACCTGTTTCGGCGCGCTCGCCCGGCGGTTGATCCCGCCCGGCGGGCGCGCTCCGTTTCAAGCCTCGTTCAGCAGTGGCACCGGAACGCGGGCAAAGCCCCGGCGGGGTCAGAATCCCCCGGTGCGCCAGAGGGCGAGGGCCGCCGCGACGAGGCCGACGAGCCAGGCGCCCGCGACGAGGGCGAGGTTGCGTCGACGCCCCGGGGCGGGCCGGTTGTCGTTGGCGGGGCGGCGCAGGCGCGTGGCCGCGGCGAAGCCGTGGGTGGCTGCCGCGATCGTGGCCGGGCGGGCCGGGGCGGTCTTGCGCAGGCTCGTCATGTGCAGATCTTGATGAGCGAATCGGGCTCCGTCACCCTGGATAGCACGCCACGGCGCCGAAGGTGAGCCGACCGAACGACGCAAGATCTTACCGGCTCGACGGGGACGCGCGGGAAGCCGGGTTGCGCGCCGGCGTCACGACTCCGCCGGCGCCTCGCGGTGCGGCCGCAGTTCCGGGGCGCCGAGTTCGGGCTCGGCCTCGGCGACCGGCTCGGCGCGGCTCTCGGCCCGGCTGGTATCGATGAACAGCCGCGCCTCGCCCTCGCCGAGCCCGAGGCTGCGCAGGGCGTAGAGCGCCATGCCGAAGCCGACCTCGCGCTCGGCCATCAGCACCAGGCCGACCTTCTCCTCCTCGAGGTTGCGCCGCTCGGTGTCGCTGTGGGTGCGCACCACCGTGTCGATGCCCGGATTGGCCTCGCGGGCGATCTCGATCAGGCGGCGGGCCTGGTGCGAATCCGGGCTCGCCACGACGAGGAGGCGCGCCCGCCCGATATCGGCGGCGTCGAGGATGCCGGGGGCCCCGGCATCGCCGAACACCGCCGCGATGCCGGCGGAGCGCAGCTCCTCGACCCGGCGCCGGTCGCGCTCGACCACGACGAAGGGCAGCTCCCAGGCCGCCAGCGCCTTGCCGATCGCGCCGCCGACCCGGCCGTAGCCGACCACCACCGCGTGCCCCTCCCGGCCCTTGGCGTGGGCCGAGACCGCGATCTGCTCGCCGCCGCGCTCGAACCGGGCGGCGAGGCCCGGGCGCGCCTCGACGAAGCCGGCGAGGCGGCTGAGCGCGCCGAAGATCAGCGGATTGAGGGTGATGGAGAGGAGCGAGCCGGCCAGGATCAGGTCGCGCCCTTCCGGCGGCAGGAGCTTCAGGCCGATGCCGAGGCTCGCCAGGATGAACGAGAACTCGCCGATCTGGGCGAGGCTCGCCGCGATGGTCAGCGCCGTGGACAAAGGGTGGCGGAAGGCCAGCACGATCGCCACCGCGGCGAGCGACTTGCCGACCAGGATGATCGCCAGGGTGGCGAGCACGGCGAGCGGCTCGCGCAGGAGGATCGTCGGGTCGAACAGCATGCCGACCGAGACGAAGAACAGGACCGCGAAGGCGTCCTGCAGCGGCAGCGAGTCGGCGGCCGCCTGGTGGCTGAGGTCGGATTCGGCGAGCACCATGCCGGCGAAGAAGGCGCCGAGCGCGAAGGAGACGCCGAACAGCTCGGCCGACCCGAAGGCGATGCCGAGGGCCAGCGCCAGCACCGCCAGTGTGAACAATTCGCGCGAGCCGGTGCGGGCGGCCTGGTCGAGGATCCACGGCACCACCCGGCGCCCGCCCGCCAGCATCACCACCGCGAAGGCCGTCACCTTGGCGAAGGTAAGCCCGAGGGTGAGCCAGATGTTGCCGTCGCCGGCGATGCCGTGCGCCGCCCCGGCGCTCTCGTCGCCGAGCGGGCCGGCGAGCGCCGGCAGCAGCACCAAGGCCAGCACCATCGCCAGGTCCTCGACGATGAGCCAGCCGACCGCGATGCGCCCCTTGTCGGAATCGAGGAGCCCGCGCTCCTCCAGCGCCCGCAGCAGCACCACCGTCGAGGCGACCGACAGGGCGAGGCCGAAGACGAGGCCGGCGCCCAGCCCCCAGCCCCAGGCGAAGCTCAAGGCCAGCCCCATCACGGTCGCGACCGCGATCTGCACCACGGCGCCGGGCAGCGCGATGGCGCGCACCGACATCAGGTCGCCGATCGAGAAGTGCAGGCCGACGCCGAACATCAGCAGGATCACGCCGATCTCGGCGAGCTGCCCGGCCAGCTCCGCGTTGCCGACGAAGCCCGGCGTGTGCGGGCCGACCGCGACGCCGGCGAGCAGGTATCCGACCAGGGGCGGCAGCTTCAGACGCTGCGCGAGCATGCCGCCGACGAACGCGAAGACGAGCCCGAGGGCGATGATGGCGATCAGCTCGGAGGCGTGCGGCACGGTCGGGAAGGCTCCTCGGGGCAGGGCGCCGCGAGGGCGCGGCATTCCATGTCCCGAAGTCTAGCAGCCTTTGCGGGTTCCCGCGGTGCTGCACCGCACGAAAAACCGGCCGCTCTCCCCGCAATTCCCGGACGGGCGGCGCCGTCCGCCCGAGGCTCCCGCGCAAGACCTCCCGCGAGACCCGGCCGGCGCCCGGCTCTAGCGCCCGACGGGGCGACGGGCGGCGGCGGTGCGGGGCAGCCGCGGCAGGCTCGCGCGCAGGCTGACGCCCGGCCGGGCGGCGAGCACGATGACGATCGCCCCGAGGGTGGCGGAGGTCATCACGAGAAGCTCGGTCGTGAACATGCGGCAGCCTTGGCGGTGATGCGGGACGCCGCGGCGCGGCAGTCGAAATCGCGGCAATCGAAGTCGCAGGCATCGAGACAGCCGGCCTCGGCATCGCGGGAATCGAGATCGCGACGGTCGAATTCGGCGGTGTTCGGTCCGGGCGGGTTGCCGCCCGGCGTCGCTGCTCTAGCTCGCCGCAGGAGCGGCCGGCCATGTGACATCCCGCCGTGAGGCAGCATGTCCGTCCCGGCCGCCCACGATTCCGACGCAATGGGCCGGCCTCTGGCATCCGGCCGCGCGATGCGGCATCAGCGACGGATCACGGTATGGGCGGACCGCGCCGCCAGACGAGGGTGTACAAGATGAAGAAGGTCCTGACCGGGGCGCTCGTGGCCCTCGGCCTGTCCTCGGCGGGGGCGCTCGCCTCCCCCAAAGACCCGAGCGGGACTTGGCTGACCGAGGACGGTCGCGCCCGCATCCGGATCGAGAAGTGCCCGAGCCGCACCGACCGGATCTGCGGCTACGCCGTCTGGCTCAAGACTCCCAACGACGACAAGGGCCAGCCGCGGGTCGATTTCAAGAACGTCGACGCCAAGAAGCGCGGCCGGCCGGCCCTCGGCCACCAGCTCATCATGGGCCTCAAGCCCAACGCGGATAACCGCTACGAGGGCCAGATCTACAACGCCGACGACGGCAAGCTCTACGACGTCACGATCTGGACCGAGGAGGCCGGCGAGCTCAACGTCCGCGGCTGCCTGATGGGCTTCCTGTGCGGCTCGCAGACCTGGACCCGCGCCAACGACACCGCGGCGGGGCAGCTCACCGCCGCGACCGGCGCGCCGAACGGCCCGCGGCCCGATCCCGAATGGGCCGCGGCTCCGAAGGCCGCCGGTCCTGCCCCGGCGGCCGGCAAGCCCGCGACCCCGGCCTCCGCGCCGAAGCCCTGACCGCGCGGCGCGCGCCCGCGCGTCGCTTCCCCCGCCGCCGCAAGGCGGCCCGAGGGCACCCGCCGGAAGCGGCGGGTGCCCTTTTTTCATGCCGACGGCCGGCTGCCCCGAATGCACCTTGAAGTTGTACTTTAGGCGCGATCGTCGTCGGCATGCCGATGCCACTGCCGGACGGGTTCGCCGGCACGGATTGCAACCGATAGTATTGATCTTGCAGGAATCTTGTCTGCGGAACTGTCTTCCTGTCACGGATGTGCGGGATCGGCTTCGCTTTGCCCAGCCGTGTCAGTGCCGGGACCAACCAATGAGCAATCGTTCGATATACAACCGCCCATTGGCAATGAAGCGCCGTTTTCATAAGCAGCGGCACCCTGGAAAATGTGTCGGCGGCCCGCTTATCCGTTACAATCTACTCGGAAATAAAAATTTTCATTGACTGTTAGGAAATTTGGCGACATGTGCAAAGAAGTTTTTCAAAAAGGGGGAGCTTCATGAGCACTGACGAACTGGCGCCGACCTCGCACCTGATCAATCTCTCGGCCGATATCGTGTCGGCCTACGTGTCGAAGAATTCGGTTCCGGTCGGAGAGCTCGCGAACCTGATCGCGGCCGTCCATGCCTCGCTCGAGCGCGTCGCCGCCCCGCCGGCCCCCGAGCCCGAGAAGCCCACGCCACCGGTGCCGATCCGCAAGACCGTCACGCCGGACCACATCATCAGCCTCGAGGACGGCAAGCCCTACAAGTCGCTCAAGCGCCACCTGACCACCCGCGGGCTGTCCCCGGACCAGTACCGCCAGAAGTGGGGCCTGCCGCACGACTACCCGATGGTCGCCGCGACCTACGCCGCCCAGCGCTCCGAGCTCGCCAAGACCCTCGGGCTCGGCCAGATCCGGCGCGACCGCGCGGCGGCGGCCCGCCTCGCGGCCGAGAGCGCCAGCGAGGCCGTGGCGACCCCGGCCCGCCGTGGCCGTCCGCGCAAGGGCGAGTGATACCGCCTCCGGAAGATCGCTTCCGGAAACGGTATCAACCGCCCGCGCGGCGCCGGAGCGAGCGCCCGGAAACCGCATGAGGCGCGAGCGCACGAAAAACCCGCCGGGAGCGATCCCGGCGGGTGGAGAAGACGTCGGCGGCCGTCCCTCGGGGCGGCCGTTTGCGCGTCCGGGCGGCGCCTACTTGCGGCGCGCCTTGCGGGCGGCGTAGCGGGCGTCGCGGGCCGCCTTGCGCTCGATCTCCATGGCCGCCTCGCGCTCCGCCGCCTCGGCGGCCTCGCGCTCGGCCTGGGCCTTGGCCTCGGCCTCCTCGGCGGCGCGGCGCTCGGCCTCGGCCTGCTTGGCGGCCTCGCGCTCGGCGGTGCGGGCGGCGCGGGCCTCGGCGATCTTCTGGCGCTCCGCCAGGCGCGCCTGGATCTCCGGGTCGTCGGCGGCGGGCCGGGCCCGGAACCTCTCCAGCAGGGCCTTCTTCGCGTCCGCGGACGTGCTCCGCCGGTCGTTGAAGTTCTGGTCCTTGAAGCCGGCCATCGTGTTGGTCTCGTCTGTCCTGCGTGCGAAGGCGCGCCCGTCTCGTGCCGCGCCGGGAAGTGTGAGGGGCTGTCCAGCCGCCGCTCCGGGGTCGCGGGGCCGCCGCACGTGCTCTACGCCGCTCGCGCCCGGTTTTCAAAGCCTCTGACGCCGCAAACCGGCGGATCGGCGCCCGATCGCGCGAAAACGCCGCCCCGCGGGGGTGAGTTGTCAAGGTTTCCCCGGCAACATGGCGGGGCGGGGGCGAGCTCTCGCCGGAGGAGACCTCATGCGTGCGATCGTCCTCGACGATGCGGAGTTGAACAACCTGCTGATGCTCGAGGCGCTGCGGCCGATCGCGGGATGCCGGCCCGAGAGCTTCACGCGGCCGGCCGACGCCCTGGCCTGCGCGGCGGCCCATACCGACGAGATCGGCATCGTCCTGACCGATTACGAGATGCCGGGCATGGACGGCCTCGCGGTGATCCGGGGCTTGCGGGCGCTGCCGGGCTTCGCCCACGTGCCGATCGTCATGGTGACGAGCTTCGACCAGCGCGCCTTGCGCCGCGCCGCCCTGGAGGCCGGCGCCACCGACTTCGTCAACAAGCCCGTCGACCCGGTCGAGATCCGGGCCCGCGTCACCAACCTGCTGGCCCTGCGCCGCGCCCACAAGGCCGAGGCGGCGCAATCGGCCCGGCTCGCCGAGGAGGTCGCGGCGGCCGTCGCCCTGGTCGAGGCGCGCGAGCGCGAGATCGTCACCGTGCTGATGCGCGCCGCCGAGCACCGCGACACCGATACCGGCGATCACGTCGCCCGGGTGGCGAACTACACCGTGCTCATCGCCGAGGCCCTCGGCCTGCCGCCCGACCAGTGCCGGTTGATCAGCCTCGCCTCGACGATGCACGACGTCGGCAAGATCGCGATTCCCGACGCGATCCTGCTCAAGCCCGGCCCCCTGAGCACCGAGGAGCGGCGGGAGATGGAGCGCCACGCCGAGCGCGGCGCGCGGATCCTCGCCAACAGCTCGTCCGACGTCGTGCGCCTCGCCGCCGAGATCGCGGTCAGCCACCACGAGCGCTGGGACGGCACGGGCTACCCCAACGGCCTTGCCGGGCCCGCCATCCCGCTGGCCGGCCGCATCGTCGCCGTGGCGGACGTGTTCGACGCCCTGACGAGCGACCGGCCCTACAAGCGCGCCTGGACGCTCGAGGCCGCCCACGCCTTCCTGCTGCGGGAATCCGGCGCGCATTTCGACCCGGCGGTGGTCGAGGCCTTCCTGTCCCGCTGGGACGCCGTCGCCGCCCTCGTCGGCCAGGCCGCGAGCCGGGCGGCGTGAGGTGGGTGCGGTGAGCGACGGGGCGGGGGCGGCCATGGAGCCGGAAAATCCTGGACCGAGCCAGAACCGGGACCTGCGCGCCCGACTGATCCGCCCCGCCGAGGAGACGGCCGCGCCGGCGCCGGAGCGCCTGGCCGACCGCACGGTGACCAAGGGATCCGCCGCGCCCGGCGGCCGCTTCCGGTTCGTACGCCGCCGCGACGCTGCGGGCATCGCGCCGGCGGCCACGCCCCGGTCCGGACCGGCCAAACGGCATGCCAAGGGGCATGCCGGGGGGCATGCCGAGCACCGCCCGGCCGAGGCCCCGGCGTCCCGGGGGCGCGGCACCCGCAGCCTCGCGGTGCGCCTCGGCCGAGCGGTGCTCGGCGCGGTGATCGTCGCGCTCGCCGCCGGCACGGTGATCGGCGGCTGGCAGGAGACCAACCGCTACGCCACCGACACCCGCCGGGCGCTGACCGACCTCGCCGGCGTCTTCGCGGCCGCCGCCGCCGGCGCGGCCGCGGCCGACGACGTGGCCGGCGCCCACGCGGCCCTGCGGGCGATCCGGGAGGTGAAGGGCGTCGTCTATGCCGGGCTGACCCGTCCCGACGGCTCGGTGCTGGCCGAGCAGGGCAGCGGCCTGCGGCTCGCCGACGACATCGACCTCGACGACGGCGGCTTCAGCCCGTTCCAGCTGCTGTTCGTCTACACCGCCAAGGTCAGCGTGCCGGTCGTCGAGAACACCCGGGTCGTCGGCCGCGTGACCCTGATCGCCAACGCCTCCGAGCTCGCCGACCGCCTCCTCGGCGTCGTGCGCAACGGCCTCCTGGCGGCGGCGCTCGCCATGGCGGTCGGGTTCGCGGTGGCCTGGCGCCTCGGCCGCACCCTGACGCGGCCGCTCACCGCGCTCGCCCGCACCATGGATGCGGTGCGGGAGAACCACGATTACGGCCGCCGGGCCGCGATCCCTGAGGTCGCCGACGACGAGGTCGGCCGGCTGGCCACCAGCTTCAACGGGCTCCTCGACACGGTGCGCGAGCGCGACGACCGCCTGCTCGACCACCAGGCCCGGCTGGAGCAGGAGGTGAGCGACCGCACCCAGGATCTCAGCGAGGCCAAGGAGGCGGCGGAGGCCGCCAACAGCGCCAAGTCGTCGTTCCTGGCCACCATGAGCCACGAGATCCGCACGCCGATGAACGGCATGCTGGTGATGGCCGAGCTGCTGGCCGCCGCCGAGCTGCCGGCGCGCCAGCGCCGCTACGCCGAGGTGATCGCCCGCTCCGGCCAGAGCCTGCTGGCGATCATCAACGACATCCTGGATTTCGCCAAGGTCGAGGCCGGCAAGCTCACGCTGGAGCGCATCGCCCTCGATCCGGCCGAGGTCGCCGACACGGTCGTCACGCTGTTCGGCGAGCGGGCACGGGCGAAGAACCTCGACCTCGCGGCGGTCGTGGCCGCCGACGTGCCGCTCTCGATCGCGGGCGACCCGGTGCGCCTCGGCCAGGTCCTCGGCAACTTCGTCAACAACGCGCTCAAGTTCACCGAGTCCGGCCACGTCCTCGTGCGCCTCGAGACCCGGGCGGCCGGGGCCGCCCTGCGCTTGAGCGTCACCGATACCGGGATCGGCATCCCGGCCGAGATCCTGCCGACTATCTTCTCCGCCTTCTCGCAGGCCGACGGCTCGACCACCCGGCGCTTCGGCGGCACCGGGCTCGGCCTTTCGATCGCCGAGCGCCTCGTCGCCGCGATGGGCGGGCGGATCGGGGTCGAGAGCGAGGTCGGCCGCGGCTCGACCTTCTGGGCCGAGATCCCGCTCGAGGTCCTGGCCGCGGCCGAGCCGGTGGCGCGGGCGCCGGACGTCGTTCCGGCGGTCGTCGTCGCGGTGTCGGGAAGCGCCACCGGCACCGCCCTCGCGGCGGGCCTGCGGGCGGCCGGCTTCGTGCCGCAAGCCTCCTCGGCCGCGACGGGGGAGGGCGCCCACCACCTCGTCGAGGCCGCCGCCCTCGCCCGGGCCGGCCGCCGCCCGGCCGGGGCCGGCCGCGTCGTGGCGCTGGCGCCGATGGGCGAGCCGAGCGGAGCCGCGGTGCTCTCCTCCGGCCTCGCCGACGCCCTGCTGCGCTGGCCGCTCGCCCAGGCCGAGTGGCGCCCGGCGCTCGCCGCGCTCGCCACCGGCGGCGCCTTCGCGGGAATCGGCGCCGAGGCCGGTCCGGTCGCGGCCTTGCCGCGCTACCCCCACGCCCGGGTGCTTGTGGCCGATGACAACCCGGTCAACCGCGAGGTCGCGGTCGAGGCGCTCGGCCGCCTCGGCGTTACCCGCGTGGTTACCGTCGAGGACGGCTACCGCGCCCTCGAGGCGGCGCGCGAGGGCGCCTTCGACCTGATCCTGATGGATGGCAGCATGCCGGTCCTCGACGGCTTCGACGCCGCCCGGGCGATCCGGCAGTGGGAGGCGGCGCAAGAGACGCCCCGCACCGCCATCGTGGCGGCCACCGCCCACGTGGTCGGCACGTCGGCCGAGGCCTGGCGCGAGGCCGGGATGGACGGGGTGCTGCTCAAGCCCTTCACGCTCACCGACCTCGCCCGCACCCTCGCGGCCGCGCTCGGGGAGGACGGGACGGTCGCCGCCGAGGCGGAGACGGCTTTCGCGGCCGAGGCCGCCGGCCCACCCGCCGCGCTCCTCGATCCCGATACGGTCGCGAGCCTCGCCGAGATGGCGGAGGGCTCCGGTTCGGCCTTCGTCGAGCGGGTGCTCGGGCTGTTCTCGGCCCACGGCCCCGACGGGCTGTCCGCCCTCAGGGCGGCGGGCGACGACGCCGAGGCCGCCGCCCGGGCGGCGCACGGGCTCAAGTCGATGAGCCTCAACGTCGGCGCCGCCGCGCTGGCCGCGCACCTGCGCGACATCGAGCATGCGGCGCGGGTCGAGGGACGAGCCCCCGACGAGGCGGCGCTCGCGCCGCTCGCCGGCCTGCTCGCGGCGAGCATCGCGGCTCTCTACGGGCACTTCGACCTGCCGGCCCCGGTGCCGGCCCTGCGCGACGCGGCCTGACCCGCGCCCCGCTCTCCTTCGGCGCCCGATCGGCCGGACCCTTCCGGCATCCCGCAGCGTTACCATGTGACCGGCCACGGCCACGCTCGATGCGGGTCGGCAGCCGTCCCGAAGCGGAACCAGCCCCGAGGAGCGCGAGACGACCATGGCCCACGAGAGCAGCGGCGCGATCTACACCGCCGCGGGCGCCAACCTGGCGATCGCCGTGGCGAAGTTCGTCGGCGCCTTCTTCACCGGCAGCAGCGCGATGCTGGCCGAGGGCGTTCACTCGGTGGTCGACACCGCCAACCAGATCCTGCTCCTCGTCGGCCTCAAGCGGGCGCAACGTCCGGCCGATGCGCGCTTCCCCTTCGGCTACGGCCGCGAAGTCTACTTCTACGCCTTTCTGGTCGCCCTGCTGATCTTCCTCGGCGGCGGCGCCTTCGCGGTCTACGAGGGCATCCACAAGCTCCAGCACCCCGAGCCCGCCGCCGACGCGGTGATCCTCGGCCGCACCATTCCGGGCTACGTCGTCAATCTGGCGATCCTCGGCTTCGCGGTCGCGGCGGAGGGGTATTCCTGCTTCGTCGCGCTGAAGGCTTTCTGGGGCGAGAAGGGCAAGCTGCCGCCGGTCACCGCGATCCGCCGCAGCAAGGACCCGGCCCTGTTCACCGTGCTGGTCGAGGACGTGGCGGCGCTGACTGGCCTCGTCGTGGCGATCGGCGGCGTGGTTCTTGCCGAGACACTGGACCAGCCCGCCTACGACGGCGCGGCCTCGATCGTGATCGGGCTGATCCTGATCGGCATGGCGATCTTCCTGATGATCGAGACCCACGGCCTCCTCGTCGGCGAGGCGGCGGAGCCCGAGCTGGTCGGGGCGATCCGAGAGATCGTGCGCTCCGAGCCGGGTGTGAACCACGTCAACGAGGTGCTGACCCAGCATCTCGGGCCGGCCGACATCCTGGTCAATGTCAGCCTCGACATCGACGACCGGCTCACCGGCGGCGAGATCGAGCGGCTGGTCAGCCAGCTCGAGGCACGGATGAAGGCCCGGAGCCCCAAGGTCCGGCGCGTCTTCATCGAGATCCAGGCCCGTCACGCCGCCGCCAGCCAGGCGGAGCGCCAGTCGCCCGTCCCGGCGGCGTGACCCCGATGCCGGCCCGGGTGCCCGCATGCATCCGGGCCGGCGACAGAGCTGTGGCTCGATCGACACGACGCTCGGTTGATGTTTATACAATTATCCGCGAATTCAGGTCGCGTTTTGCAACCTTGAGTATATTACAATTGGTTGCATCTGTATGAAATCCACAGGAACTACCTGATTTCATCGCCGCGTTGCTGATGCCAGCTTGCGATTGCGCGAAAGACTTGCCAACGATTCTGTGGGATCGGGCGGTGCTCTGTGAGGGCCTCGTGCGCAACGGCTCCCAAGAAGACCGAGTGGCGGTGCGGACCCGGACCGGCCTGCTCCGACGCCGCCGTCCATCACACTCTCGAAGCGGAAACCCAATGATGTCAGACGTGGAAACTCACGACCAGGAGCCGGGCGAGCTCGTCATGCTCACGGCCGATATCGTGTCGGCCTACGTGTCGAAGAATTCGGTTCCGGTCGGAGAGCTGGGAAGCCTGATCGCGGCCGTCCACGCCTCGCTCGAGCGCGTCGCCGCCCCGCCGGCCCCCGAGCCCGAGAAGCCCACGCCGCCGGTGCCGATCCGCAAGACCGTCACGCCCGACTACATCATCAGCCTCGAGGACGGTAAGCCCTACAAGTCGCTCAAGCGCCACCTGACGACCCGCGGACTGTCACCGGACCAGTACCGCCAGAAGTGGGGCCTGCCGCACGACTACCCGATGGTCGCCGCGACCTATGCCGCCCAGCGCTCCGAGCTCGCCAAGAGCTCCGGCCTCGGCCAGCAGCGCAAGAACCGCGGTCGGTAGGCCGCGCAGGCGGACGGTCTTCCGACCGCCGCCCGGAAACGAACGAAGCCTGCCCGGCCCTCGGCCCGGCAGGCTTTTTCTTGCGGATCCTTCAGGGGCCCGGTGGGCCGGATACGGGCGGACGGCCTCCCGGCTCAGGGGGCGTCGGGGTCCCGCGGCGCGGCCGGGGCGAACAGGTCCTCGGGCGGCTCGACGACGACCCGGCGGCCCGCGACGTCGATCTCCGGCACGAAGGCCTTGGTGAAGGGCAGGAGGGCCGGGCTGCCGCCGGAGGCCGGCGCGATCTCCAGGAGGTCGCCGCCGCCGTAGTTCGGTACCGCCTTCACGGTGCCGACGGGGTTGCCGGCGCGGTCGACGACGGCGAGGCCGACGAGGTCGGCGGTGAAGAACTCGTCCTCCTCCTCCGGCGCGCCGAGGCGGTCGCGGGCGACGTAGAGGGCGAGGCGGTTCAGGCTCTCGGCATCGTCGCGGCCGGCAATGCCCGCGATGCGGGCGATCAGGATGTCGTGGGCTCCCGCGGCGGGTCGCAGGGACAGGATCTCGACCCGGCGGCCGTCGGCCCCGGTGAGCGGCCCGTAGGACCCGATCGCGGCCGGGTCGGCGGTGTAGGATTTCAGCCGGACCTCGCCCCGCAGGCCGTGGGCGCGGCCGCATTCCCCCAGCAGGACGAAAGCGGGGTCGCCGGCGATCCGGTCGATCCGCACCGGTCCGGCCGGAGGGGCGGCGCCCCGGGGCTCGGCCCCGGAGCGCGGATCGTGCGCGGGCGCGCCGGCGCCCCGGCGCGGGTCGGAGCCCCCGCGGCCGGGTCCTTTGGGGACCCGGCCGCCCGGGGGGCGGGCGTCGGGACGGCGCGCCATGGCGGAGGTCTTACTCGGCCGAATCGGCGGCGCCGGCCTTCTCGGCGCGGGCGGCGGCGCGCTCCTTGGCCTTGGTGCCGGGCTCGGCCTTCTGCGGGTTGTTGCGGGTCGGACGCTTGGCGAGGCCGGCGGCGTCGAGAAAGCGCAGGACGCGGTCGGTCGGCTGGGCGCCCTTGGCGAGCCAGGCCTGGACCTTCTCGGTCTCAAGGACGACGCGGGCCGGATCGTCCTTGGGCTTCATCGGGTCGTAGGCGCCGACCTTCTCGATGAAGCGGCCGTCGCGCGGCGCGCGGGCGTCGGCGACGACGATGCGGTAGTACGGGCGCTTCTTGGCGCCGCCACGGGTGAGGCGGATCTTGAGGGACATGGGTCTCTTCCTGTCTGAGGTTGAAGGATCGTTCGACGATGCGGGCGGGTAGGGCCTGAAGAACCCCGTGCCGCCTACTTCTTCTTGCCGAAGGGGAGGCCGCCGAGGCCGGGCAGGCCCGGGAGCTTGCCGCCCAAGCCCGGCAGGCCGGGAGCGGCGGGGGGCGCCTTACCGGCAGGGCCTGCCGGCAGCTTGCCGGCTTGGCCGGGCGCCTTGGGACCGCCGAGGCCCGGAGGCATCGGCGGAAGGGAGGTGCCGGGCGGCAGCGACTTCTGCAGCTCGGCGAGCATCTCGGGGGTGGGCTGGGGCATGCCGCCCATCATCTTGCCGAGGGGGCCCATTCCGCCCCCCATGCCGCCGCCGCCGAGCCCGAACATGCTGCCGAGCGCCTGGCCGATGCCGCGCTTGCCCGAGCCCATGGCCTTCATCATGTCGGCCATGGTGCGGTGCATCTTGAGGAGCTTGTTGATCTCCGAGACGTCGACGCCGGCACCCTTCGCCACGCGCTTCTTGCGCGAGGCCTTGAGCACGTCGGGGTTGCGGCGCTCCTCGGGGGTCATCGACGAGATGATGGCGCGCTGGCGCTTGAACATCTTCTCGTCGAGGTTGGCGCCCTCGACCTGCTTCTTGATCTGGCCCATGCCGGGCAGCATGCCCATCAGGCCGCCGATGCCGCCCATCTTCTCCATCTGGGCGAGCTGCATCGACAGATCGTCGAGGTCGAACTTGCCCTTGCGCATCTTCTCGGCGACGCGGAGGGCCTGTTCCTGGTCGATGGTCTCGGCCGCCTTCTCGACGAGCGAGACGATGTCGCCCATGCCGAGGATGCGGTTGGCGACGCGGGCCGGATGGAACTCCTCCAGCGCGTCGACCTTCTCGCCGGTGCCGACGAGCTTGATCGGCTTGCCGGTGACGGCGCGCATCGAGAGCGCCGCACCGCCGCGGGAATCGCCGTCCATGCGGGTGAGCACGATGCCGGTGACGCCGAGGCGCTCGTCGAAGGCGCGCGCCGTGTTGACCGCGTCCTGGCCGGTCAGCGCGTCGGCGACGAGCAGCACCTCGTGCGGGTTGGTGGCCGCCTTGACGTCGGCGGCCTCCTGCATCAGCGCCTCGTCGAGGGTGACGCGGCCGGCGGTGTCGAGCATCACCACGTCGAAGCCGCCCAGCCGCGCCGCTTCCATGGCGCGCTTGGCGATCTGCACCGCCGACTGGCCGGCGACGATCGGCAGCGACTCGACGCCGACCTGTTTCGCCAGCACCGCCAGCTGCTCCATGGCGGCCGGGCGGCGGGTGTCGAGGGAGGCGAGCAACACCCGGCGCTTGTCGCGCTGGGTCAGGCGCCGGGCGATCTTCGCCGTCGTGGTGGTCTTGCCCGAGCCTTGGAGGCCGACCATCAGGATGCCGACGGGGGCGGGGGCGTTGAGGTCGATGACCCCCGCCTCGCCGCCCAGCATCGCCACGAGCTGGTCGTTGACGATCTTTACGACCATCTGGCCGGGCGTCACCGACTTCAGCACGACGGCGCCGACCGCCTGCTCGCGCACCTTCTCGGTGAAGGAGCGCACGACCTCGAGGGCGACGTCGGCCTCCAGGAGTGCGCGGCGCACCTCGCGCAGGGCGGCGGTGACGTCGGCCTCGGTCAGGGCGCCGCGGCGGGTCAGCCCGGACAGGATGCCGGAGAGACGGTCGGAGAGGCCTTCGAACATGCGCGTCAGTCTCCGGGGATTATTCGTCTACGCCCGCGGAGGCGGCGCGCCGGGCCTGGAGGGCACCCTCGAAGTGGTTCAGCGCCCGCTCGAACTTGTCGCGGCAATCGGGATTGCAGAAGCCGACGACCGCGCCGTTGTAGAGCGTCAGCGAGTCGGCCGCGACCGGCTTGCCCGACCAGGGGCAGAGCTCGTTCACCGCGTCCTCGATGCGCAACGGCTGGGGGTCGGTCCTGGTCATCCGGTCTCCTGCGGTCCGCCCGTCGGGGTGGCGGGTCACGAGGATTCGCCCAACGCAAGTCGCGCCCGAGGGCGCATCGCGCTGTCGGGCGTTGACCTCCGGCCTCACGGGCCGGTCGGCGTCGGGACGAGACCTCGTCCTTGAGTGGCGCGGCCTACCGGCCGCCGCCCGCGATGTCAAGGCGGGACAGACACGGGACGTCGGGGCAGAGGCGTGTTTACCGGTTCTTAACCATCTCGCCGTTAACTCGCGAGCAAGATTTGCAGGAGACGCGGCGTGTCCGAACCCGCTTTGAAGACGCAGACCACCGCCGCGCCGCGGCCGGCCCAGGGCCCGCTCCAGGACTGGCTCGCGACCCTCTCGCGGATCGACGCCGCCGATCAGGCCCACGGCGCGCCGCGCCGCCAGGCGGAGGCCCAGGCGGCCTGGGAGCCGCGCATCGTCGCCCCGGCCGAGGTCGCCAAGACCACCACCGCGGCCGAGGCCGTCAAGGCGCCCGCCGCGGGACCGGACATCGAGATGCCGGGCCTGCGCGGCGAGGACGACGACCTCGCCGCCCTAATGGCCGAGAACATGATGCTCAAGGCGCGGCTGCGCCAGGAGAACGCGCGCTACGACGAGCTGCAGTCGATGCTGGCCGACGAGCTGCGCGCCCTGCGCTCCCACGTGCAGCAGGAGGTCGACAAGGCCGAGGAGCTGCGGGCCGAGCGCGACCTGTGGATGGCCCGGGCCGAGGCCCTGGCCCAGCCGCTGTTCCAGCGCCGCTGACGCCCGAACCCGGCCGGGAACGCCCGCGCCCGGCCGCAGAACGCAACGCCCCGGCATCGAGCATCGATGCCGGGGCGTTGCGTTTCGGGGGGCCCTGCGGCGCCGCTCGTCGGCCGCGTCGGCCGCGTCGCCGCCGACAGCGACCGGAGGAGCCCGCCCTTCGGCCGCCTCGCCCGGGGCTCAGGCCGGCGTCGCGGGGGCCGCGTCGAGCACCTCGCCGTAGATCACCGCGAGCTCTTCCGCCTGCTGGTGCGCGGTCCGGATCGGTGCCGTGAAATCTGGCACGCGCAGGTGGATCTCCGGGTTCTCGTCGATGAAGCGCAACGCCGCCAGCAGCCCGGTCTCGTCAGACACGTCGACGACGTAGCCGTTTCGGCCCTCGGCGATGCAGTCGCCGACCGCGCCCCGGTTCGAGGCCACGACCCAGCATCCCGAGGCGACCGCTTCCCGGGTCACCAGGCCGTAGCTCTCCGGCCAGACCGAGGGCGCCAGCAGCACGTCGATGGCCGCGTAGAGGCCCCCGACGCTCGATTGCGGGAACTTGCCCCGGATCGTGACCGGCACGCTGCCCCACTCCTCGCTCACCTGCTCGGTCGGATGCATGGCGTGGTCGATGAGCAGCAGGCTCAGGTTCCGGAACGGCTCGTTGCGGATCACGTTGCGGATCAGGCCGTAGCCCTTGTGGTCGGCCAGTCCCCCGATGAAGCCGAGGCGCACCCGGCCGGTCGGGCTCTCGGTCCGCGTCACCTCCGGCAAGCGCGAGACGCCGTTCTCGACCACCTCGATCTCCGAGAGGCCGACCTTCCGGCACAGGTCGCCGAAGGGCTGCGACACGGTCAGCACGCGGGCGGCGCCCTTCAGGCAGCGCAACAGCGTCCGGGCGCGCGCGTAGCCGTCGCTCATGAAGGTGTCGAGCGAGGCCTTGCCGCTGTAGTCGTAGGTCTCGACCACCCGGTTGCCGTTGGTCAGGAACTGGTTCGGCGAGATCCACCAGCCGTCGTGCATCGTGATCAGGTAGGGGATGCGGCGGCGGATCGCCGTGGTGACGCAGGACGTGGTCAGCCGCTGGATGCAGTGGAAGTGGATCAGGTCCGGCACGATCCGGTCGAGGACGCGGTCGAAGACGCGGCCCATCTCGGGGTCCTCGACGAAGCTGTCGATGTCCGGGTGGATCGCGGCGGTGATGCAGAACACCCGCACGCCGTCGCGCATGTACCAGTCGAGAGCGTAGGGGGTCGAGCCGCCCTCAAGGGTGCAGATCACGTCGATCTGCCACTCGGGCCCCAGGATGGTGCGCAGCGAGCGGACGTTGTCGTGGACCACCCGCGTCGCGCCGCCGATGGCCTGCGGCGGGTAGAATACGTTGACGATGACGAGCTTGCGGCGCGGCGCGAGTTGGCGTGCCGTCGTGCGGTCGATGATCTCGGCCAGGCCGCGGGCCTGGCGTTCGAGGCCGTAGCGCTCGACCACGACGCGCTTGGCCGCCGCGCCGATCCGGGCCCGGTCCTCGGGCGAGCGGACCAGGCGGTCGAGGGCGGCGTGGAACGCGTCGCTCGTCTCGCACAGGAAGCCGGTCTCGCCCTCGACGATCACCTCGCGATGCGTCTGCGTGCTGCTGACCACGGACGGGATGCCGAACATCGCGGCCTCCATCCACTTGATCTCGCTCTTGCAGTCGTTGAACACGTCCGGCACCAGCACCGAGATGTTGATGTCGGCCTCGCGCAGCAGGTCCCAGTACGACGCCACGTTGGCGATCGGCCGGGACGCGATGATGTAGTCGGACCAGGGCCGCAGCAGGTCGGAGACCGTGATCTCGCCGATCACCACGATGCGGATGCGCCCGCCATGGGTCTCGAACAGGCGCGCGAGAGCCGGCTCGATCAGCCGCTCGAAGTCGAGCTTGTGGGCCTTGGTGCCCGAACCGTAGAAGATCGTGACGGCGTCGCGAGACGAGGTCGCCTCGCCCTGCATGCTGACGAGGTGGGGGCTGCTCAGGGCGTTCGGCTGGTGGAACACCGTCCCGGTACGGACCCGGCGCTCCAGGTGCCGGGCGAGGCTCGGCGTCGAGGCCATGCCGTAATCGCACAGCGCGGCGGCTTCCGCGAACAGGCAGACGCCGCAGGCCATCGATGCGTGCTGGCGCGCGTCGATCAGGCCGACATAGGTCTCGAGCCCCGGCGGAAAATACTGCGAGTCGAACACCAGGTCGTCGATGTCGTAGATCGTCACGATCCCGAGCTCGGCGGTCTTCGTGATGGCGTCGACGACATTCGGGAAGGCGGGCACCCGATAGAAGATCGTGTAGTCGGTCCGGATCAGGTCGGCCATGTAGCGGCCGTGATCTTTGGTGTAGTCGTAGACCTCGACCTCGTAACCGGCCGCCGCGAGCTGCTCGGCGCGCTGGTCGACGCGGTAGAAGCGGCATTGCGCGAGATCGCAATTGGCGTAGACGGCGACCCGGCGGACGCGGCCGGTGCCGACAGGCCGCTCGCCGTCCCGGGCGAGGGAGCGCGCCGCCGCGGTCACCTGCGCGCGGGCCTCGTCGTAACCCGCCGAGAGGGCGATATCCGCGCTCTTCTCCCAGACGTCGTAGAAGGCCTTCTCCCGGATCTCGCGCAGTCGCAGGCGCAGGCCGACGTCGCCCGGATATTTCGCCACCCCCGCCGCCATGGCGCCCGCCGCAGCCTCGGTCTCTCCGAGCTCGATCAGGCCGTTGGCGAGATGCAGGAAGGTCCACTCGTTGCTGGCGTCGATCGCCACGACGTGGCGGCGCAGGCGCGTGGCCAGGGCGAGATTGCCGCCGCGGTGGATCAGGTCGGCCCGGTGGTTGAGGGCGCGCGAGTGCGTGGGAATCTGGTTGAGCGCGCGGACATACAGTTCGGCGGCCTCGGCGCTTCGGCCCTGCTTGGCGCGCGCGTCGCCGACATCGACCAGGAAGCCGGCGGAGGCGGGATCGCCCGCATCCTGCGTCCACTCGATCAGATCCCGCACGACCCGGCTGGGCGTCGCGGGATCGTCCTCGCCCGCCGCGAGCCGGGCCGCGACGAAGGAGGCGACCGCCCGCGGCAGCTTCGCCTCGTGGACGAAGCGGACGAGCACGGTCAGGTTCGGCCAGTACGGCGCGTCCCGGCCGCTCCTCAGCCAGAGCTCGTAGCGCTCCTTGCGCGTCGTCCCGGCCAGGGCGTCGTCGCCGCCATACTCGGCGCGGAAGAAATCGTCGTCGAAAGCGCCCTCGAGCGAGATGTCGTGCTGCTCGTACTGGCCGATCTCACAGAAATGGCGGATGCATTCGGCCTTGTTGAGGAACTTGCCGACCTGCTTGATGTATTTATATTGATAAAAATTATGGTCGAAATAGTCACGGAAGCACGGCGTGTTGACCCCGTGATTGCAGGCGATCTCCTCCTCGTTGAAATACACGAGCTGGTCGACAGGCGTCTGCAGGTGCTGCCGGACGAGCGCCACGGCATCCGCGGGCGGCAGCCCGCGCGGCACCGAGACGCCGTACAGCTGGAGAATGAGCTCCGCCTCGTAGTAGAGGGGCGTGTGGCTGCGATTCTCGGCCCGGCCGTGTTCGTGGTAGTGCTTCAGCCGCCCGGCCGTCGACGGGATCGCGCGGGCGATGTCGGGATTGGCGGCGACGTAGCTCGCGAGGTTGAAGCCCCGCGGCAGGCCGGCCGGCGCGGACCCGGCCGCCTCGGACGGCGCGCCGTAGAGCCTGTTCTCCGCCCGGCCGTGCTCGATGTAATGGAGGGCCGCCTCGAAATCCCACCGGACCGCCGTGGCGACGTCGGGATTCAGGCGCAGATACGTCCCGGCGTCGAAGTCCTTGGGCAGCGTGCCGTCGGCCGCGACGGCGGCGCGGGCGAGCGCCTCGCTGCCGAACCGCCCCTCCTTGCGTCCGAACTCCTTCCAGTGCGTGACGATCTCGTCGTCCGTCGCACCGTGCATGTCGGCGTAGTAATCCCGATAAAACGTCACGTCGAGCGCGGTGTCACGTTTGCGCGCGCCGAGCCGCGGTAGCCTGAAAAAATTCATGTCGCCCCTCGCTGTCACCGATCGCGTCGTGGAATATCTCTGATCAATACTGTCTTGAAGGTGCCGATCGGGAACAAGGATGGCTGCCCGTGCAATCCTTGCCTGTATTTCCCGATGAAACAGCTCTTTCGCACTGCAAAAACGAGTGGATGTACGGGCCGGGCCGAGACGATGTCAAGCGCGCGGGGTCCGCGGGAACGCCGGCTCCGTGACGGCGCGCGCGACGCGCGCAGCAGCCGGCCCGCGGGGCGATTTCCCGTGCGGCGCAAAATGCTCTAGAGCGGCGGCGCCATTTCTCGCAGACCCACGATGTCGCATAACAGCTTCGGCCACCTCTTCCGCGTCACCACCTTCGGCGAGAGCCACGGGCCGGCCCTCGGCTGCGTCGTCGACGGATGCCCGCCGCTGATCCCGCTCGACGTGGCGGAGATCCAGGCCGACCTCGACCGGCGCCGGCCGGGCCAGTCGCGCTTCACCACCCAGCGCCAGGAACCGGACCAGGTCCGCATCCTCTCGGGCGTCTTCGCCGACGAGCGCACCGGCGGGCACCAGCTCACCACCGGCACGCCGATCGCGCTGATGATCGAGAACGTCGACCAGCGCTCGAAGGACTATTCCGAGATCCGCGACAGCTACCGGCCGGGCCACGCCGACTACGCCTACGACGCCAAGTACGGCATCCGCGACTATCGCGGCGGCGGCCGCTCCTCGGCCCGCGAGACCGCGGCGCGGGTGGCGGCCGGGGCCGTCGCCCGCAAGGTACTGGCCGGGGTCACGATCCGCGGTGCCCTGGTGCAGATCGGCCCGCACGCGATCGACCGCGCCCGCTTCGACTGGGACGAGGTGCAGAACAACCCGTTCTTCTGCCCGGACGCGACCGCGGCGGCGGAGTGGGCCGCCTATCTCGACGGCATCCGCAAGGCCGGCTCGTCGGTCGGCGCGGTGATCGAGGTGGTGGCCGAGGGCGTGCCCGTCGGCCTCGGCGCGCCGATCTACGGCAAGCTCGACGCGGATCTCGCCGCCGCCATGATGTCGATCAACGCCGTCAAGGGCGTCGAGATCGGCGACGGCTTCGCGGCCGCCGCCCTGCGGGGCGAGGACAACGCCGACGAGATGCGGCCCGGCAACGACGGTCGGCCGTTCTTCGTCGCCAACCATGCCGGCGGGGTGCTCGGCGGCATCTCGACCGGCCAGCCCCTGGTCTGCCGCTTCGCCGTCAAGCCGACCTCCTCGATCCTGACCCCGCGGGCGAGCGTCACCCGCGACAACCGTCCGGTCGACGTGCTGACCAAGGGCCGGCACGACCCCTGCGTCGGCATCCGGGCTGTGCCGGTGGGCGAGGCGATGATGGCCTGCGTGCTCGCCGACCACCTCCTGCGCCACCGGGCGCAGGTCGGGACCGAGCCTGGCACCACGCCGGCGTTTCAGCCGGAGTGAAATCACGACGATTTCAGTTGGACTGAAATCGTCGTGGGTCTATGACGGGGTCGTGAAACTCGGCGACTGGCTCCGGCAGCAGGGCGTGACCCGCATCGACTTCGCGCGGCGCTGCGGGCTCTCCCCGGCGGCGGTGACGGGGTTGTGCAACAATCCCGAGCCCTGGCTCTCGCGGGAGACGGCGGCCGCCGTGGCGCAGGCGACCGGCGGCGCCGTCACCCCCAACGACTTCCTGGGGCTCGTCCCCTCGGGGCTTGGCCCCTCGCGGCAGGAGATGCCCGTGTCCCACGCATCGATCATCGAGGCCCTCGACGCCTTCGCCCGCGGCGAGATCGTGGTCGTCACCGACGACGACGACCGCGAGAACGAGGGCGACCTCGTCGTCGCCGCCTCGCTCTGCACGCCGGAGAAGATGGCGTTCATCATCCGCAACACCTGCGGCATCGTCTGCGCGCCGATCACCGTCGCGGAGGCCAAGCGCCTGCGCCTCGAGCCGATGGTCGCCTCGAACGACGCGCCGCTCGGCACCGCCTTCACGGTCACGGTCGACGTCAAGCACGGCCTGACCACCGGCATCTCGGCCGAGCAGCGCTGCAACACCGTGCGGGCGCTCGCCAACGGCAACATGGGCGCTACGGATTTCGTGCGCCCGGGCCACGTCTTCCCGCTCATCGCCAAGGACGGCGGCGTGCTGATGCGCTCCGGCCATACCGAGGCCGCCGTCGACCTGTGCCGGCTGGCCAAGCTCCCGCCCGTCGGGGTGATCTGCGAGCTCGCCAACGACGACGGCACCGTGATGAAGGGGCCGCAGATCACGGCCTTCGCCGAGAAGCATGGCCTCAAGCAGATCTCGGTCGCCGAGCTGATCTCCTACCGCCAGGCGCGCGAGAAGCTGGTCGAGCGGGTCGGCACCTTCCCGGTCAAGACCGAGTGGGGCGAGATGACCGGCTACGCCTACACCACGCCGTTCGAGCCGATGCAGCAATTCGCCTTCGTGCACGGCCGCATCGGCGAGGGCCGCGACGTGCTGGTGCGGCTGCATCGCTCGAACGTGGTGGCGGACGTGATCGAGGGCGGCCGCACCATCGAGGCGGTGATGCGCCGCTTCGCCCAGGAGGGCCGCGGCGTGCTGGTCTACCTGCGCGACGGCACCGCCGGCGTGCCGCTGTCGCAACTGCCCGACGGGGCCGGCGAGGACGGCGCCGAGGCCGCCCGCGTCCGCCAGTGGCGCGAGGTGGGCCTGGGCGCCCAGATCCTGCGCGACCTCGGCGTAGTCTCGATCCGCAACATCTCGAGCGCGGCGCGGTCCTATGTCGGCCTGTCCGGCTTCGGCATCGAGATGGTCGGCGACGAGCCGCTGGAAGGGTAGGGGCGTCCGCCCCCGCCTGCCGTTCGCCGCGCCGCGTCCGTCGTCCCGGGGCCGCCACGGCGGGCCTCGGGCTGACCGTCCGGAAGGTCAGCGAAGGTCCGGGCCCGCCGCGGGCCTGGTCACCGCCCCATCAGCGTCTCGACATGGGCGGCGACCGACTTCGACAGTCCGACGAGGTCGTAGCCGCCTTCGAGCAGCGAGACGACCCGGCCGCCGCAGCGGCGGTCCGCCACCTCCATCACCGCCCGGGTCGCCCAGGCGAAGTCGGCCTCGGTCAGCTTCAGGTTGGCGAGCGGGTCGCGCCAATGGGCATCGAACCCGGCCGAGATCACGATCAGGTCGGGCCGGAAGGCCTCGAGGCGGGGCAGCACGCCGTGGCTGAAGGCCTCCCGGAAGGCGTCGCCGTCGTCGCCCGCATGCAGCGCCACGTTGACGATGGTGTCGTGCTCGCCGCGCTCGGAGGGGGCACCGGTGCCGGGAAACAGCGGCATCTGGTGGGTCGAGGCGTAGAGCACGCTCGAATCGTCCCAGAAGATGTCCTGCGAGCCGTTGCCGTGGTGGACGTCCCAGTCGACCAGCGCGACCCGGGCGGCGCCGTGGTGCCGGCGCGCGTGGCGCGCCGCGACGGCCGCGGTGTTGAACAGGCAGAAGCCCATGGCGCGCTCGCGCTCGGCGTGGTGGCCGGGCGGGCGCATCGCCGCGAAGGCGTTGGCGACGCGGCCCTCCATCACCTCGTCGACGGCGCGCACGGCGGCCCCGAGCGCCCGGCGCGCCGCCTCCAGCGAGCCCGGGGACATCACCGTGTCGGAATCGATGCCGACCAGCCCCTCGTCCGGCGCTACCGCCGCGATCGCCGCGACGTAGTTCTCCGGATGGGCGAGCCCCGCGACCGACAAATCGGCGAGCGGTGCCTGCTCGCGCACGAGGGCGGCGAAGCGCTCGTCCTCCAGGGCCCGCTCGATCACCCGGATGCGGTCGGCCCGCTCGGGGTGGCCCGGCGGCGTGTCGTGGTCGAGGGAGGCCGGATGGCAGAGATAGAGCGTCGTCATCGTGCCCGCTTCGCGCGTTCCCCCGGGCCGGTCGTGCGACGGCCCATCCCTGGCCGGCACCGTGGCAGGGCCATGGCCCGGACGCAACACACGGCCGGCATCGTTCACAGCGGGGCGGGTCCGCGCTTCGCGCCCCAACGGCCACGCTTTACCGTCGAGGGAGACTGATTCGCCTGCTCGACAAGGTTCTCTCCCGATGCGCCGCCCCCGCCCCGCACTCGCGCTCGTTCTGACGGGGGCCCTCCTGGCGCTGCCGGGCTGCATGTACAAGGCAACCCCCGATCCCGAACTGTCCGCGAAGGACAAGGAGTGGATGGCGATGGTGCCGGAGCCCGAGATCGACCGGCGCTTCGCCCGCTACATGATCGAGGACCCGACCGGTGAGGCGCCCGGCACCATCGTGGTCGAGACCAAGGAGCGCCAACTCTACTACGTCCTGCCCGACCGCAAGGCGATCCGCTACGGCGTCACTGTGGGCGACGAGGCCTATGGCTGGAACGGCACGGCGCGAATCTTCCGCAAGGCCGCCTGGCCGGACTGGCACCCGCCGGCCGAGATGATCAAGCGCTGGCCCCACGTCCACGCGATGCAGGGCGGCCCCGCCAATCCGCTCGGCGCCCGCGCCCTCTATCTGGCGGACGGCTCCGGCAAGGACACGCTCTATCGCATCCACGGCACCAACGAGCCGGAGCGGATCGGCCAGGCGGCGTCCTCGGGCTGCATCCGCATGCGCAACATCGACGTGGTCGACCTGTACAACCGGGTCGGCGCGGATGCCCGGGTGATCGTGCGGTAGGCCGGGCCCTCTTGACCGGGCCCCGTAGGGGGCCGCTTCCCGGCAGACGATCCGGTCTGCCGGGAACCATGCCGGCTTGCATTCGCCCGGTCATCGCAACGCTTTGGCAACGCCGTCCCGTTGCCGGGCTTTAACCTGAACAGGGATTCAGATCCCGCCGTTAACCTGTCGAAGCCCTCCCGCCCCGCATAGTCCTCCTCATACAGGGACAAGCACCGGCACAACAAAGGCCGGGGAGGCATGGACAGATGATCAACGCTTCGCTGCAACACTTCTGCAACCGTATCCTCGCCGCCGGCACCATCGGCCTGGAGGACGTGCGCGA
>NZ_JAZFXT010000037.1:0-10571 GCF_036448855.1 Methylobacterium ajmalii | reverse complement strand
ACAACGGCGACCTGATGGGCTACCGCGGCCTCGGCCGCCTCAACCTCGACGCCCGCACCCAGACCGCCTACGGCACGCTCCGCGCCTTCGTGCGCTTCGAGCTCGCCTCGCGGACCGGCGCCTACCTGAACTCGGGCACGCAGCAGCGCATCGCCAACGCCTTCCCGGCGGTCGGCGTCGACACGTTCGGCCGCGCCCAGCAATACGTGAACGTCGACAAGGCCTTCATCCAGTTCGCCGGCCTCACCGCCGGTCGCGCGGCCTCGTTCTACGACTTCTACGCCCACGACTTCGAGATCATCGGCACCTCGCTGGGTTCCGACGTCGCCTCGACCAACCTGCTCGCCTACACCGCGACCTTCGGGAACGGCTTCTCGGCGACGCTGTCGGTCGAAGACCCGACCTTCCGCAAGAACCCGCTGTTCGGCACCGCCACCGCCGGCAACGCGGCGAGCCAGTTCGCGGTCTTCACCGCGGCCGCCTCGAACCTGAGCCCGGTCGTCGCCACCAACGCGGCCGGCGTGCCGATCGGCGAGGCGTTCTACGACCTGCGCCAGACCAACCGCATGCCCGACTTCGTCGGCGCCCTGCGCTACGATGCCGCCTGGGGCTCCGCCCAGCTCTCGGCCGCCGTGCACGAGCTGAACGCCCAGAACGCCACGACGGTCCTGACCTTCGGCGGCGCCGCGATCCCGGCCGGCACGGTCGTGACCCCGCGCGTCAACTCCGAGTACGGCTGGGCCGTGCAGGGTGGTCTGAAGTTCAACCTGCCGTTCATCGCCGCCGGCGACTCCCTGTACCTGCAGGGTTCGTACGGCGAGGGCGCGCAGATCTACACCGGCTACTCCCAGTACATCGGCACCTACACCGCCAGCGCCGGCAACACCCAGGGCTCGCCCTTCGCGGCCTACTTCACCGACGCCGCCGTCAACCCGCTGACCGGCAAGATGGAGCTGTCGACCAGCTGGACCGTCGTCGGGTCGTACCTGCACTACTGGACCCCCGAGGTTCGCTCGGCGATCATCGGCAGCTACGGCGAGATGAGCTTCGGCAAGACCAGCCGCAACCTGCTGGGCGCGCTGAACTTCAACGGCCTGGGCAACCCGGTCAACAGCCCCGGCGCCTTCGCCTACAGCGCCGCCCTGCGCGACACGAGCCAGATCGTTGCCGGCGCGAGCATCATCTGGTCGCCGGTCAAGGATCTCGATATCGGCGTCGAGGGTCTCTACAACCGCGTCGACCTCAAGGGCGGCCGCGTGGTCGACCAGAACAAGGCTCCGGGTCAGGTTCCGGTGGGCCTGAACGCCGCCGGCGTGCCGACCAACGCCAACGGCGTGGCGCTGCCGACCACCAACTACGCGGACACGTTCCAGGTCCGCATGCGCGTCCAGCGCGACTTCTAAGTCGCGATCCGCGGCTCCCTCCGGGGAGCCGCGTCCCGACTTGCCCCTCGAAGGGCCCCGGCGCGCGCCGGGGCCCTTTTTCGTGTGCGCCTTGCTGATGCCGGAAACCGGCGCCAGGGTGACCCGCACGCGCGAAGCCCCCGCCGCGCGTGGTCTCCCCGCGACGAGGTTCCCCCTTGGCCATTCGCTCGATCGGCTGGCTGTCCGGCCTTCCCCTCCTGGCCGGTGCCTGGGTGGCCGCGACGGCTTTCGCCGAGCCGCGGCTCGAGGCGGCTCTCGAGGCGCCCGCCGAGGCGGTCGCGGCGGCGACCGGGCGCGACGGGGCGGAGCCGTGGCTGCGGGTCGAGGCGCGGGGCCGCGACCTCGTGGCGAGTGGCGAGGCTCCGGGCGAGGGCGCCCGCAGCGAGGCCCGCGTGGCGCTCGCCGCCCTGCCGGGCCGGCGCCGCATCCTCGACCGGACCGGCCTCGTCGCCGAGATCTCGCCCTTCACCTGGGCGGCCGCCTTTCGGGCGCCCGACCGCATCGACCTGCTCGGGTACCGCCCGGCCGAGACCGGCCGCGCCGCCCTGACGGAATCCCTGGGCGCCGGGCTTCCCGCCGGGCTCGTCCTGCGCGACGCCGCCCGGGCCGCCCGCGGCGCGCCGGAGAACTTTTCCGAGGCCGCCCGCTTCCTCGTCGCGCAGGTGCGGCACCTGAAGCCCGGCGCCACCGCGGCCCTGAGCGACCGCGTCCTGTCGGTCCACGGCGAGGCGGCGAGCGTCGAGGCCTACGCGGCCCTGCGGGCCGACCTCGCCCACCCGCCCACCGGCTTCGCGGTCGGCGAGGTCGGGGTCGAGCCGGCCCTGGTCTCGCCCTTCGTCTGGTCGGCGAGCCGCGGGCCCGCGGGGATTCGCCTCGACGGCTACGCGACATCGGAGGCCGACCGGTCCGCGATCCTGGCCGCCGCCCGGCTCCTCGCCGAGGGCGCCCCGGTGACCGACGCGATGGGCATCGCCCGCGGCCTGCCGGCGGGCGTCGACGCCCGGGCGCTGGTCGACCGCGCCTTCGCGATCCTGGCCCTGGTGCGGGAGGGCAGCGTCGCCCTCGACGGATCGACGCTGTCGGTGCGCGGCAGCGCCATCGACGTCCAGGCCGTGCGCGAGGCCGAGGCGGCCGCCGCCGGCCTGCCGGCGGGTGTGTCCCGCGGTACCGTCGCGCTGACGGCGAGCCCGGTCTCGCCCTACCTCGTCACGGTCCGGCGCGGGCCGGACGCCTTCACCCTCACCGGCCACCTGCCGGATGCCGAGGCCCGCGCGGCATTGCGCGCCGCCCTGCGGCCGCACCTCTACGGCGAACGGGTGATCGACCGTACCCGGATCGCCGAGGGCGCGCCGCCCGGCCTCGTCGAGGGCCTGACCGCCGGGATCGGCGCCCTCGCCCAGCTCGCCGAGGGCGAGGTGAGCGTGCGCGACCAGAATCTGCGCATCGCCGGCGAGGGCCTCTATCCCGAGAGCGCCCGCCGCGTCGCCGCCGAGGCCGGGCGCCTCGCCCCGGCGGGGTGGCGGCTCGACGTCGCGGTCGGCGCCCGCGGCGCGACGCCGAGCCGGGACCCGGCGGCCTGCCGCGAGACCTTCGCGGGCCTGGCGAGCGGGCAGGCCCTGCGCTTCGATCCCGGCAGCGCCGACCTGAAGCCGGCCTTCTACCCCGTCCTCGACGAGGTGGCGGGCCTCGCCCGCACCTGCCCGCAGGCCCGGATCGAGGTCGCCGGACACGACGACCCGCCCGGCAGCGCCCCGCCGGCCCCGATTGCCAAGGAAACGTCTGCCAAGGAAACGTCTTCCAAGGAGGCTGCTGCCAAGGAGACCATTTCCAAGGAAGTGCCGGCCAAGGAGGCGTCCGGCCGATCGAAGCCCCCGGCAAAGCCCGGAAAGCCGGCCGAGAAACCGGCGCCGAAGCCCGCCGAGGCCTCCGCCATGCCCGATCCGGGCCTGCCGCAGCGGCGCGCCGCCGCGATCGTCGATTATCTGCTCAAGGCCGGCATCCCCGCCGACAGGATCGCCGCGGCGCCTGCCGAGGCCTCCGACCGCCGGGCGGTCGCCTTCGCGCTCCGCTCCTGAGGCCTTTTCGTGCTGCTCCTCGCATCCGTCGCCTGGCCGGGTCTCCTCGCCGCCCTCCTCATCGGCCTCGGCACCGGCCTCTGGGCCGGCCCGCCCGCCGGCCGCCTGCCGCGGCTCGCCGCCCTCCTCGTCGTGCTCCTCGCGCTCGCCTGCCTCGCCACGGCGCTCGCCGGCCTCGTGCCCGGGCGCGAGGGGTTCCGGGTCGAGAGCGCCGCCGCGATGCTGGCGGCCTACCTCGCCGGCTGCGGTCTCGGCGGCCTGTCGCGCCGGGCCCAGTCCTGATCCGTCGCGGCATCGCCCCCGGGAGGGCGATGCCGGCGGCACCCGGTTACCGGGCGAGGTGCCGATCGAAGAACCGGGCGATCTCCTCGAACACCGCCTTCGTCTCCGGCGCGGTGTCGTCGCGGATGTAGTGGGCGTGCGACTGGCCCTCGCCGACCTGCAGGAAGGCCTCGACCCCGGCCTCGCGCAGCTTGCGGTGGACCCGCACGGTGTTCGACAGCAGCAGGTCGCGGGTGCCGGTCGTCAGGATCGTCGGCGGGAAGCCGTGCATGTCGCCGTAGACCGGCGACAGCATCGGGTCCTTGAGGTCGTGGCCGTTGGCGTAGACCTTGGCGCCGGCGTCGCAGAAGCCGTCGGGCGAGACCAGCACGTTGTCGAGCATCGCGTTGGTGACGAAGCTGTCGCCGACCTTGGTCGTGTCCGACATCGGCGTGCCGGGCGCGATCGCGGCGGGGAGCGGCAGCCCCTCCCGCTTGGCGCGCAGGACCATCGCCAGGGTCAGCGCCCCGCCGGCCGAGGTGCCGAAGATCGCGGTCTTCTTCGGGTCGGTCGTGCGGGTGACCGCCTTCCAGACGGTCATCGCGTCGTCGTGGGCGGCCGGATAGGTCGCCTCGGGCGGCATGCGGTAATCGACCGAGATCACCTTGAAGCGGCCGAACCCGGCCATGAAGATCGCCTCGGGCAGCCCGGCCTCGCCGGGATTGAGCACGTAGCAGCCGCCATGGACGTGGACGAGGACCCGGTCGCGGTTCTCGGGCGCGATGTCCTTCGGGGTGACGATGTAGGCCCGCACCCCGTCGATGGTGGTCGGCTCGATTCCGACCTTCAGCCGCTCGAGCATGCCGGGCACGAGCTTGCGCAGGGCCGCCGCCCCGGCCTCGGCCACCGGCTTCCACTCCTCGCCGGTCCTGGGCTGGATGTTCCAGTTGGTGCGCAGGGGCGCGCCGACGATCTTCGCCATCTGCGGGCTGACGTCGGCCGGCACCGGCACGCTCTTGGCCGGCACCTCCAGCGGCGGCGCCTGCTGGGCCGCGACGGCCGTGGCGACGAGCGCGCCCGCGAGGGCGCCGCCCCACCGGCCGAGCCGGCGTGCATGGACGGTCATGGGTGTCTCCTCCTGCGAAGGCCCGCTTCCGCCGTCTCGCGCGGCGGGTCGCGGCCTGCCCCGGTCAATCTAGGCGGTGCGCCCTGTTAGGCCAACGCATCGTCGATCCGCACGGATCGCGTATCGTCGAAACGGAAACGGGCCGCCCCGGTGAGGGGCGGCCCGCGTCTCTCGTTTGCGGCTGCCGGCGCCAGAGCGCTTCACGATCGCGCTGCAATCGCGAAGCTCGCTAAGTCTTTGTTTTGTCGACTTTTCTCCGACGAACCGGTTTCCGCTTCGTCGGAAAATGCTTCATTGCTGCTGCTGGGCCGGCTGACCCTGCTGCTGGATCAGCGGGGTGATGCGCCGCACGGTGACCCGGCGGTTCTCCCGCGAGGCGCTCTGCGTGTTCACCTTCAGGTACTGCTCGCCGTACCCTTGGGTCGTCAGGTTCTCGGGCGGCACCTTGAAGTCGCGGGTCAGCACCTCGGCCACCGACTGGGCGCGCCGGTCGGAGAGCGAGAGGTTGTCGACGTCGTTGCCGACCGCGTCGGTGTAGCCCTCGATGAGGAAGACCTCCTGTGGATTGTTCTGGATCGCCTGGTTGATCGCCGCCGCGATGGTGGCGAGGCGCCGGGCCTGGTCCGGTGTCACCTGCCACGAGCCGGTGTCGAAGGTGATCGTGTCGATGTCGACGCTGCGCATCCGGGCGCGCAGGGTCGGGCTGGAGCGCACCTGGTCCAGGGTGTAGCGCCGCTCGATCGGCGCCACCGGCGGGGCGGTGAGCGCCTCGTAGATCGCGCCCTCGTCGGCCCGGTCCGCCTCGACCACGTAGCGGTCGCGGGGGATGCGGATGTCGGGCGGCGGCAGCACCACCACGTCCTGCTCGATCGACCGCGGCGGGCCCGCGTAGGAGTTGTCGATCAGCACCACCTCGCGCCCGTCCGGCCCGCGGCGGTAGCGCCGCAGCAGGCGTCCGTCGTCGTCCACCACGGTGAAGACCTGGTAGCCGCCGGGGCGGTCGATGATCGTCACCGTGTCGCGGCCGCGGCGCTCGATGCGGGCGTCGCGGTCGAGCAGGCGGAACCGCTCGGTCTCGTCGTGGCGCAGGAAGTAGCGGTCGTCGTCGCGCACGATGACCCGGCCGGGCTCGCGGATGATCAGGCGGCCGCCCTCGTTGTACTCGCGCCGGGCCCGCCGGACATCGTCGTAGCTGCGTACGTCGATGTCGCCGCGGCGGAAGCCGCCCGGGACGTAGTCCGGCGCGTCGCGGCGGTAGCCGCCGGGCAGGTCGCCGCGGTCGTTGAAGCCGCGCCGGTCGCCGTCGCGGCGGTCGGGGTCGCGGCGATCGAAGTCGCGCGGGTCGCCGTTGCGCCGGTCGAAGTCGCGCGGATCACCGTTGCCGCGGTCCTGGTCGCGAGGATCGCGCCGGTCGAAGCCGCGCTCGTCGCGGCCGTCTGGCCCACCGGGCACGAAGGGACGGCCGGGCACGCCGGGCCGCTGGTTGGGCGGCAGCGGCGCGTCGTTCGGGCCGGCGCCGGGCGCGTCCGGCCGGCCGGGTCCGCGACCGGGCTCGCCGGGCTGCGGCGCACCGGGCGGCGGAGCTGCGCGGCCGGGAGCCGGGGGCTGACCGGGCGCGGGCGGCTGGCCCGGGCCGCGCTGGCCCGGGGCGTCGGGGCCGCGACGGTCGTCGCGGGCGTCGGGACGCTCGTCGCGGCGATCCGGCCGGCCGTCGGGCGCCGGACGGTCACGCGGATCCGGACGGCCTGCGGGGCCGCGATCCTGCGGAGGAGCCGGCGGGCGGCCGGGCTCGTCGCCGCGCGGGCCGCGCGGCTCCTGGCGGTCGGGGCGCTGATCGGGGCGATCCGGCCGATCGGGACGCTCCTGCCGATCGGGACGGTCGGGCCTCTCCTGACGGTCGGGCCGATCCGGGCGTTCCGGGCGGTCGGGCCGATCCGGGCGGCCCTGCGGGCCGCGCTCCTGCGGCTCCGGCCGCTCGCGCTGCTGGGGGTCGGGACGTTCGCGGGGGGGCGTCGGGCGCTCGCGCGGCTCCTGGCGCTCGGGCCGCTCCTGCCGGGGCTCGGGACGTTCTTGCCGGGGCTCGGGCCGCTCGCGGGGCTCGGGGCGGGGCGCCGGGCGCTCCTGCCGCGGCTCGGGGCGCTCCTGCCGGGGTTCAGGCCGCTCCTGTCTCGGCTCGGGGCGCTCGCGCGGCTCCGGCCGCTCCGCCGGACCCCGCTCCGGGCGCGGGCCCCCGCGCTCGCCGCCCGGGCCACCGGGCCCACGCTCGCCGGGACCACCGGGACCACCGGGTCCGCCCCGCTCTCCCGGCCCGCCCTGGGCCAACCGGATCACGTCGTCGCCCCGCGCCGCCACCTGGCTCGCGAGAACGGGCTGGAGCAGCAGCGCCGGCAGGATCGTGCCGGTCAGCAGCAGCGCGCGGGCAGGGCGCATCAGGAAAAACCTCTCGTCCGTCGTCGGTCCCTTCGAACACCTTGACGGCGAGTTGGTTCCCTCGCGCGGTTCCCTTCGGTCAGCCGGCCCGGGCGGTCGCGCCGGGCCGGGCGGCGATCTCAGGGGGTCGCGACCGGCGCGGCGCCCGGGGTCGCCACGGTGGCGGCCGCCTGCGGGCCCTCCGCCTTGGCGGTCATCGGCACCGGGATCAGGTTCGGGGCGATGATCCGCACGGCGGGGCGCTCCTCCGGGCCGGTCGGGCGGGCGGCGTCGACCGCCTCGACCGTCTCCTCGACCCGGGTCGCGGCGGTCGCCGCCAGGGTGGCGGCGGCCCGGTCGGCGCGGCCGACGAGGGTCAGGCGCACCTTCGGCCGCGACATCGCCTCGGCCTGGGCCGGGGTGACGAAGATGTCGCCCTTGTGGCGCACCAGCATGCTCTCGGCCTTCACCAGGGCCTGGGCCCAGCTCTGCGTGCCCTTGCACGAGCAGTTCGGCACGAAGGCCTTCTGGAACTTGAAGGCGTTCGGCAGGGCCGAGTAGGCGCGCTTGGTCTGGACCGCGGCGGCCTGGGTCAGGCCGTTGTCGGAGGGCGGCATCGAGTAGGCGGCGGCCTCGGCTCCGGGGCAGAGCGCCTGGCACATCTCGTCGGCGCCCTCCCGCCCGTCGGGCAGGTTCGGCATCGGGAAGTAGGCGCCGTCGCACATCCGCACGCAGATCACCTGCGAGCCGCCGCGCCCGAAGCCGTCGGCCGGCTTGGACTGCAGGGCCGCCGGGGTCGGAAGGCCGGTGCAGGACTCCTTCACGGCGGCGATGAGCTGCTCGCGCCGGGCGTTCGAGACCTCGCGCGCGCCGGCGCCGTAGCCGGCGTTGAGGGCGCGGATGCGCTGCTCGACCTGGGCGCATTGCGGCGGCCGCATGTCGAAGAACAGGAAGCGCCCGCCCTCGCACCCGATCGACTGCCGGTAGGCGACGAGCTGCTGGATCTCCTCGACCTGGCCGCGGTTCGATTCGCGCTGCAGGCCGGCGAGCTCGGCGCGGAAGCGCTGGCAGGCCGCCGCGCTGGGCTCGGCCAGGGCGGCCTGGCACACGGACAGCGTGGCGAGGATCCCGGCGAGGAGCCGGGCCGTGAAGCGAAGCAGCGGCATGGTGTGCGGGGACCGGCCGGTATGCGGGGACGATCCGCCCGCCGGGGGGCGGACGAGACGAAGGCCGTCCCGCAGGCGCACGGCGCCGAGCGGCAACGCCGGCGGTGAGGCCTGGCGTCGACGCCCAAGCGTGGCAGGACGGGACGCCCCCGTTCTAGCCTCCCTGGCCGCCGGGCGACAGCCTCCCTACATGCGTTAAGGTTCTTCACTGAAAGGTTGACGCGATGGTGTGGCGGCGGGGTCTCAGGGCTCGCGGTCGGAAGGCTGTTGTGGCGGCGCTCGCCCTCGGGGCGTGCCTCGGGGCGGCGCAGAACGCGGCGCAGGCGCAGGAACCGGACCGGATCTTCGACAAGTCGACGGTCTGGCGGCCGCTGACGCCGAACGACAAGCTCGTCGTCTACGGCATCGACGATCCGGACGTGGACGGCGTCGCCTGCCACTACACCCAGCCCGAGAAGGGCGGCATCAAGGGCACGCTCGGCCTCGCCGAGGAGGTGTCCGACATCTCGCTCTCCTGCCGCCAAGTCGGCCCGGTCAAGTTCAAGGGCAAGGTCAAGCAGGGCGAGGTCGTGTTCAGCGAGCGCCGCTCGCTGATCTTCAAGAGCATGCAGATCGTGCGCGGCTGCGACGCCAAGCGCAACACGCTGATCTACATGGTCTACTCGGATAAGGTGGTACAGGGCTCGCCCAAGAACTCGACCTCGACGGTGCCGCTGATGCCCTGGGGCACCGAGCCGCCGCCGAAATGCGGCGACTTCCTGGGCTGAGGCCCGATCCGTCCGGGAGCCGCGAGAGTGCCAGGAGGGTCCGCGTCCGCGCGGGCCCTTCGTCGTTTCGGATGAGCGAGCGGCGCGGGGCCGCGACCGTGTCGTCCGGGCCGATCCCTGAACGAAACCGCGGCCCCTTCCGCGCCATTAACGATCCGGTAACCACGCTGCGCGCTTCATGGTGGTCGGTAACAACTCGTCAACCGCCGTGACCAGCATCAGCCTCACACGCCCCTCCCTCCCGCTGCGCGGCCGCTCGTTCCGGGCGCTCGTGCTCGCGCCGGAGACGCCGCTCGGCGACTGGTTCTCGCACCTGGATGCCCTGGTGCAGCGCTCGCCGACGCTCTTCTCCGAGCGCGCCGTGATCCTGGACGTCTCGGGCCTCGCCAAGGATTCCCTCCGCGGGGATCCGGCCGGACCCGAGGCGGCCGAGCCCGCCGAGGACGACAAGGATGCCGCGGCGGGAACGCCCGACATCGCCGGCCTCGTCGACGAGCTCAAGCAGCGCGGCATCCGCATCATGGGCGTCGAGAAGGCCGAGCCGGCCTGGCTCGGCCCGGCGCTGCCCCCGCTCCTGAGCGGCGGCCGCCCGGCCGAGATGGCGCCGCCCGAGCCCGTGAAGGAGCCCGAGCCCGTCAAGCCGCCGGAGCCGCGCAAGCCGAACTCCCTCGTTCTCGAGACCCCGCTGCGCTCCGGCCAGTCGGTCTATCACCCCGAGGGCGACGTCACCGTCATGGGCTCGGTCGCCTCCGGCGCCGAGATCCTGGCCGGCGGCTCGATCCACATCTACGGGGCGCTGCGCGGCCGCGCCATCGCGGGGGCCGGGGGCAATCCCCGGGCCCGCATCTGCTGCCGCAAGTTCGAGCCCGAGCTGATCGGCATCGACGGCCTCTTCCGCACCGCCGACACCACCGATCCGAAGCTGCGCAAGAAGGCGGTCCAGGTCTGGCTGGAGGGCGAGACCCTCCGCATGGCCGCCCTCGACTGAGACAGGACGGCCTGGCGGACCGGGGCGATCGATCGCCCCGGTCCGCCCGGCGACACCCGAACAACCCCGTGAGCGCGCGACCCGGACCGGGACGCCGCCCCATCCCGACAGCTCGGGCGGAGCATTCTCGATGTCCAAGATCATAGTGGTGACGTCCGGCAAGGGCGGGGTGGGCAAGACCACCACGACGGCGGCGCTCGGCGCCGCTCTCGCCCAGACCGGGCAGAACGTCTGCGTGGTCGACTTCGATGTCGGCCTGCGCAACCTCGACCTCATCATGGGCGCCGAGCGCCGGGTCGTCTACGACCTCATCAACGTCGTCCAGGGCGACGCCAAGCTCCCCCAGGCCCTCATC
>NZ_JAZFXT010000036.1:0-11476 GCF_036448855.1 Methylobacterium ajmalii | reverse complement strand
GCGTGAAGGCCGCCGAGCAGGCTTGCAGCACGAACACCAGCAGGTAGACCTGCCAAACCTGGTCGACGAAGGGCAGGATCAGGGCGACGCCGGCCCGGACGAGGTCGGTCGCAACCAGGAAAGCGCGGCGGGGAAACTGCCCGGTGAAGGCGTTCGCGATGGGCGCGACCAGCACGTAGGCCACCATCTTGATGGCGAGCGCCGTTCCCAGCACCGCTCCGGCCTTGGCCCCGGCCAACCGGTAGGCGAGCAGGCCGAGGGCCACCGTCAGCAGGCCGGTGCCGACCAGGGCGATGACCTGCGCGGCGAACAGGTACCGGTAGGTGCGGTTCGCGAGGACGCTCAGCATCGGGGCCTCACAGGTACCTGGCGAGCGCCTTGAACTCGGCCAGCGCCGCCTTGGCGGACTTGCCGCCGTCCGCGACGCCGTCGCCGATGCAGTGCTCCATGTGGTCCTCGATCAGCGTGCGCTTCGCGTTGGCGATGGCGCTCTCGACCGCCTGCAACTGCTGGGCGAGGTCCACGCAGGGGCGGCCCTCCTCGATCATCGCGATGACGCCGGCGAGATGGCCGTGGGCGCGCTTCAGCCGCTTGATGATCTCCGGGTGGGAGGCGTGCACGTGATCCATGTTGACATGCTATCCCCCCGGAGGGGATAAGGGAAGGGTGTTCGACGCGCCGGGATGGACGGCGCTTGCCGGGAAGAGGGTGTCGGGTGTCATTCGGACGGCGTCTCATGACGGTGGCCGTCGCGTTGCTCCTGGCGGCCGTGACGGTGATGCCGTTGCTCGCCGAGGCCCGGCACGCAGCCTCCGGTCCCGTCGCGCTCGCCATGCCGCCGGTGGCGGGACAGGACCACGCCAAGGCCCACCAGGATGCCGATGACCTGGTCCACCACGCGCAATCGCACGCGCAGGGCGTGATGCCCGTCGCCGCCAAGGCTCCCGCGAGCGTGGCCACGTCGGCGGCGCGGTCGTTCGCCCGCCTGGACGACGTCTTCCGAGCCGGGGGCGGGGCGCAGGGACCGTTCGAGCCTCCGAGGGCCTGAGGCTTTCCGCCTCTTCCCATCCTCGAACGACGGCGCCGTGCGCGTGCGGCCGCCCGTCCATGGCACCGACATGTCCAGACGTCTCATCCCCGTTCTGCTGGCCCTCGCCGGCGGCGTCCTGATCGCGACCTGGTGGCCCGGCGCTCGCGATGCGGTCCGCACCATGCTGGCGGGCGCCAGGGGGGCCGCCGCGCCCGCCAAGCCCGAACCGCACGCGGCGGCCGGTCCGGAGCCGGAGAGATCCGGCCTCGTCAAGCTGACGGACGGCCAAGTCGGCAAGGCCGGCATCCGCACGGACGAGGTCGGTGGCGGGAACCTCTCGCGCCACCTGCACGTGCCGGGCACCATCGTCCCGAACGCCAACCTGACCGCCCGCATCGCGGTGAAGACCACCGGCACGGTGGTGGAGCTGCGCAAGGGGCTCGGCGACAAGGTCGCCAAGGGCGAGGTCGTAGCGCTCCTCGACAGCCGCGAGATCGCCGACGCCAAGGGAGAATACTTGGCGGCGCGCGTGTCGGCCGCCCTGCAGAAGACGCTCTACGAGCGCGACAAGGAGCTCTGGGACAGGCGCATCTCGTCCGAGCAGCAGTACCTGCGCTCGCAGGCGAGCTACCAGGACCTGAAGGTCAAGGAGGACGCGGCCCGCCGTAAGCTGACCTTCCTCGGCCTCAGCCAAGCCGAGATCCAGGCGTTGCCGAACCAGCCGGAGGCGCAGTTCGAGCGCCAGGAGATCCGCTCGCCGCTCGGTGGCAAGGTCGTGGAGCGGCGCGTCGACCTCGGGGCGGCCGTCGGCCGGGACAACCTGGAGACCGAGCTCTACAGCGTCGTCGACCTGTCGACGGTCTGGGTCGATCTCGCGGTGAGCCCCGGCGACCTGCCGCTGGTCCGCGAGGGCCAGACGGTGGCCGTGCGGGCCGAGACGACCGGCGAGGCCGCGCGCGCTCGCATCGTCATCATCGTGCCCGTCCTCGACCAAGCCACGCGCGCGGCGCGGGTCGTCGCGGAACTGGCCAACCCGGACGAGACCTGGCGGCCCGGGTCTTTCGTTGGTGCCGAGATCGTGATCTCCGACCAGCCGGTGCGGGTGCTCATCCCGGCCTCGGCCATCCAGACCTTGGAGGGCAGACCGAACGTCTTCGTGCGGGTGGCCGCGGGCTTCGAGGCGCGGCCGGTGAAGCTCGGGCGGTCGGACGACGCCGCCGTGGAGGTGACGGAGGGGCTGGAGCCCGGCGAGGCCGTGGCGGTGGCCAACACCTTCACGCTGAAGTCTGAGCTCGGCAAGGCCGCGGCGGAGGACTGAACCGTGATCCGCCCGATCCTCGCCTTCTCCGTCGCCAACCGCTACGCGGTCATCCTGGTGACGCTCATCGCCACCGCCTTCGGGGCTTGGTCGCTCGCGCGGCTGCCCATCGACGCGGTGCCGGACGTCACCAACAACCAGGTCCAGGTCAACGCCATCGCGCCGGCGCTGACGCCGGTCGAGATCGAGAAGCAGGTCACGGTCCTAGTCGAAAGGGTGCTCGCCGGCACGCCGGGCCTGGAGAGCTTGCGCTCCTTCTCGCGCAACGGCTTCGCCCAGCTCACGGCCGTGTTCAGCGACAAGGTCGACGTCTACTTCGCCAGGCAACAGGTGAACGAGCGCCTGGGCGAGGTGCGCAACACCCTGCCACCCGGGGTCGAGGTCAGGCTCGGGCCGATCTCGACCGGCCTCGGCGAGATTTACTGGTGGGCGGTCGAGTACCGGGCCGCCGGCGACGGCGCCCCGGTCCGCGACGGCCTGCCGGGCTGGCAGTCGGACGGCAGCTACCTGACGCCCGAGGGCGAGCGGCTGAGGTCCGACTTCGAGCGCACGGTCTACCTGCGCACGGTCCAGGATTGGATCATCCGGCCACAGATGAAGAGCGTGCCGGGCGTGGCCGGCGCCGATGCCATCGGCGGGTTCGTCAAGGAGTACCAGGTCAAGCCCGACCCAATGAAGCTCGTCGGCTACGGCCTGGGCTTCGCCGACCTGACCCGGGCCATCGGAGCCAACAACGTGACCCGGGGCGCCAACTACGTCGAGCGCAACGGCGAGGGCTATGTCGTCCGGGCCGGAGGACTGATCGAAAACGTCGACCAGATCCGCGACGTCGTCGTGGCGACCCGGGCCGGGATACCGATCCTGGTGAGGGACGTCGCCGAGGTCGGGATCGGCCGCGAGCTCCGGACCGGCTCGGCCAGCGAGAACGGCCGCGAGGTCGTGCTGGGCACCGCCCTCATGCTCATCGGCGAGAACAGCCGAACCGTCTCGGCGGCCGCGGACGCCAAGATCAAGGAGATCAACAAGCTCCTCCCGCCGGGCATCCAGGCCCGGACGCTGCTCAGCCGGACCGACCTCGTCGACGCCACGGTCCGGACGGTGTCGAGGAACCTGGCCGAGGGGGCGCTGCTGGTCGTCGCGGTGCTGTTCCTGGCGCTGGGCAACATCCGCGCGGCGATCATCACGGCCCTGGTCATCCCGGTCGCCATGATGCTGACGGCCACCGGCATGCTGGCGGGCCGCATCAGCGCCAACCTGATGAGCCTCGGCGCGCTCGACTTCGGGCTCATCGTCGACGGCGCGGTCATCATCGCCGAGAACAGCCTGCGGCACCTGGCGGAGCGGCAGCACGCGCTGGGACGGAAGCTGAGCTTGGACGAGCGGCTGGAGACCGTGCGCGTCTCAGCCGAGGAGATGATAAAGCCGAGCGTCTACGGGCAGGCCATCATCATCCTGGTCTACGTGCCGCTGCTGACCTTCACCGGCGTGGAGGGCAAGACCTTCGCACCCATGGCGCTGACGGTGCTGATCGCGCTCGTGGCGGCCTTCGTGCTGTCCCTGACCTTCGTCCCGGCGATGGTCGCGACCTTCATCACCGGGCGGGTCGGCGAGGGCGACAACCTGCTGATCCGAGGACTGAAGGCGGCCTATCGACCGGTGCTGGGCGGGGCGGTCCGGACGCCCTTGGCTTTCATAGGCGGCGCGGTGGTCGTCCTCGGGCTGGCCGGGGCCCTGGCGACGCGGCTCGGCCAGGAGTTCACCCCGACGCTCGACGAGAAGAACATCGTCATGGAGGCGCGGCGCATCCCCTCGACGGCCATCTCGCAGTCGCAGGCCATGCAGCTCGGCGTCGAGGACGCCATGAGCAAGTTCCCGGAGGTGGCCTTCGTCTACTCGCGCTGCGGCACGCCCGACATCGCCGCCGACCCGATGCCGCCGAACGCCTGTGACACCTACCTGATCCTGAGGCCCCAAGCGGAGTGGCCGGACCCGTCCGAGACGAAGGAATCGTTGATCGCCCGCATGGACGCCGAGGCGAAGCTGATCCCGGGCACGCTGCTCGGGTTCTCGCAGCCCATCCAGATGCGCTTCAACGAGCTGATCGCGGGCGTTCGCGACGACCTCGCGGTGAAGGTGTTCGGCGAGGAGTTCGGCCCGATGGTCGACGGCGCCCGCAAGATCGCCGGCATCCTGCGCAGCCTGGAGGGCGCCGCCGACGTGAAGGTCGAGGAGGCGGTCGGGCTGCCGTTCCTGGAGATCAAGGTCGACCGGCGCGAGATCGCCCGGCGCGGCTTGAGCATGGCGGACGTGCAGGACGTCATCGGCACGGCGGTCGGCGGCAAGGACGCCGGGCTGGTGTTCGAGGGCGACCGTCGCTTCGCCATCGTGGTCCGGTTGGCCGACGACGTCCGGGGCGACGTCGAGGCGCTGAGGAACCTGCCGGTGCCGCTACCGCCCGCGCAGGCCGCGCCCGCGCGGGCGGGCACCGGCGTCCCGGCCTCTCCCGGTCCGGCCGGCGGGACGAGCGTGCCGCTGCGGCAGCTCGCCTCGTTCGCCTTCGGCGAGGGGCCGAACCAGGTGAGCCGCGAGAACGGCCGCCGCCGCGTCGTGGTCACCGCGAACGTGCGCGGGCGCGACATCGGCTCGCTGGTGGCCGAGGCGCAGGCGCGCATCGCCGCCGAGGTGCGCTTGCCGCCCGGTTACGAGGTGAAGTGGGGCGGGCAGTTCGAGAACCTGACGGCCGCTCGCCAGCGCCTGGCGGTGGTCGTGCCGGCCTGCTTCGCGCTGATCTTCCTCCTGCTCCTCGGGGCGCTCGGGTCCGGGCGCGACGCGCTGATCGTGTTCAGCGCCGTGCCGATGGCCCTGACCGGCGGCGTGGCGGCCCTGTGGCTGCGCGACATGCCCTTCTCGGTCTCGGCGGCGGTCGGGTTCATCGCGCTCTCGGGCGTCGCGGTCCTGAACGGCTTGGTCCTGCTGAACCACATCCGCGCGCTCGTGGCGGAGGGAACGGCGATTCCGGATGCCGTCCGCGAGGGCGCCCTGACCCGGCTGCGGCCGGTGGCGATGACGGCCTTGGTCGCCGCCCTTGGCTTCGTGCCGATGGCCCTGGCGACGGGCACGGGTGCGGAGGTGCAGCGGCCGCTGGCGACCGTCGTCATCGGCGGCTTGGCCAGCGCGACCGTCCTGACGCTGCTGGTCCTTCCGGCGCTTTACGTCCGGTTCGGCAAGGCCAAGGCGTCCTTCCCGTCCGCTCCACGAGGCCATGTCGTGGCGTGGACCGACCCACGAACACCTTAGCCGGACGGCCTCGCGAGCGGTCGGATCAGGGCGACCGCATCACGGCGGGACAAGGTTCCGGGCAAATCGGGACAAGCTGTGTTGAGAGCGTCGCTGTCGCTGAGCCGAAAACGGGACACGCTTTCATGAGAGCGTGTCCTGCGCAGCCGCGCGCATGGATCGGCATCACCGAGGCTGCCCCGGACCGAACGAGACGGCGCCCACGCGGCGGGACGGCGTAACCCGATGCGTGCCGCCGTGTTCAACGCCTTTGGGAACGCCCTGTCTTCGATCGCGTGCCGCCGCCGCGTCTCGACGGATCGAGGCCAGATCGAGGGCCACGAGCGGCTGTCCGCCCGGACTTCCGACCGGCCCGGATGAAAGGTCGCCGCCCGCCGCCCTCACTCGAAAGCCCCTGGGCATCGCACGGGACACGCCGGCGGTAGAGGGTTCTGAGCCAGGCTCATTCCGGCAGGTGCCGCGCCTTCCGAGCCGCCCGCCCGGGGGCAGCCGGCGCGCGGCGTCGATGTCGCCGTAGGACCGGGGCGAGGTCACCTCGCCGCGGGTCACGCCCATGGCTTCGTGGCCGGGTCCGCCGGCCGTCCTCGCCGGCGGTGGGGCCGCCGGGGCGCTCGGCTCTCAGGCTGGCCAGTTCGCCGGGCGACCCAGGAAGCCACGGCCCGGCATGCCGCGAAGCCATGTCACGAAGGCGCTCACCCGCTCGGGCGGGAACTGGTTTCGATGGCCCTGCGTGCTGTGCACGAGATCGCGCAGTCCCTGGGGGACCAGCGGGCCCGACCCGCCCCAGTAGGCGTATTCGCGCCCGAGAAGCACCCTGTCGGTCCGCCCGGTGTCGCGCACCAGGTTCGGCAGGCTGGTGACGCCCCCGGGCTCGCTATGGAAGGAATCGGCCTGGACGAAGGTGCCGTCGGCCGAGCGGCGATAGATGTTGTCGCCGTAGATCTGCATGCGGCTGCCGGACATCACGGGTCGCTTGGCGCCGAAGCGCGCGTCGTCCCAGTACCGGTCGAAGGTGAGGATCTCGTCGACCCGCATCCAGTAGACGACACGGTCCTTGATCCCGTTCGGGATCGAACCGGTCCCGACCACGAAGTCCCCCACGCTCGCGTGCTGCCGGATCAGCGGTTTGCACGCGCTCAGCGTGCAAACCCGGTGAAACGGATTGGGCGCGAACCCGAGGTCGTGGTCGATCACGTAGGAGTGGACGCGCACGCCGGCCTCAGCACTTGTTCCGCTTGGTCTGGCGCTCCGCCCGCGGCTGGGCGTCGGGCTTCAACCACTCGGGCTTCGCGTTCCTCGGCGGTAGGGCGCCCCGCAGGCTGCCCGCATCCCAGGGGACGGTATCCCCGCCGTAATCCTCGAACGCGCGCGGCAGCGTCTCGTCCTGGGTTCTAGGAGGCCAGATCCCGATGACGCGACGACCCTGGGCGGCGGCCCGCTGCATCACGCGCCCCAGCTCCTCGTCCGCGAGGCAATCGGGAGACAGCACGATCACCCCCAAGTCCTCGTCCGGCGTCTCGGCGCGACCGGCCGGGGCCTCGTCATCCGCGGGCGCGGGCTCGCCGTCTTCCGGCGCAACGGGATCCTCGACGTGCTCGCCGTCTTCCCCTTCGTCGTCCTCCCCTTCGTCCGGCTCGACGACGGCGACCTCCTCGTCCACGACCTCGCAGCCCGCCTCGGCCAAGAGCTTGAGCAGGGCCGTGCGTTCCTCGTCATCGACAGGACCGAGCACGCGAACCTTCGGCATGTGCGGCTTCTCCCCGGTGCCCAGGTCCTTCCGTCGCGCATTCCGCCCGGGAGCCTGGCTCAGTAAAGCTTAGGTGGTCAGCCGCGGTCGGTATGGCAAGGGTGGTTCCGCCGCGGCGTGTGTCGGCACCGGCACCCTGGACTGAGCGCCGAAAAGGTCCGACGATGGCAACCTGAGGATATGCCAATCCGGAGCGGGGAGGGGACATGGATACGGCGCCGCTTAGCCTGAACGGTTATCAAGCCGGGGCGATCCGGACGGACCGGACGCGCGGGAAGGGCACCGGCCTCGACCTGGCCGTGCTCGGCCTCTTCGGCGAGACGGGCAGCCTGCTGAGCGAGACCAAGAAGAAGCAGCGCGACGCGCGGTCCTATCTCGGCTACGAGGCGAGCGTCGTCGAGGAGATGGGAGACGCGCTCTGGTACCTGGCGGTGATCGCCGATCACGCCGCGCTGCGCTTGGGGGATCTCGCCGGCCGGGACCTCGCCGGGGGGCCCGAGCCGACCTTCGCGGACGTGCAGCCGCAGCGTGCCTTGCCTTTGCACGTCCCGACCGTCGCCTTCGAGCACACCCTGCTACAGCTGGCCGGGGCCGTCGGCCGGCTTGCCGCGCTGGGGGCGCGGGGCGACCTCGCGGGAAGCCCGGACCTGCCGGAGCGTCTCTCCGCAGTGTTCGGCCTTCTCGTCGCGGCCGCGAACGAGGCCGGCGTCACCCTTGAGCAGGCCGCCATGCGCAACCTCGCGAAGGCCGAGGACCGTTGGCCGGCGACGCGCGCGGCCCCGCCGCTGTTCGACGAGGCGTTCCCGGACGAGGAGCGCCTGCCCCGCGCGTTGACCATCGACATCTTCGAGCGCACCGGCGGCAACGACAGGCGGTACGTCGTGCAGCGATGCAACGGCATCTTCATCGGCGACCGCCTGACCGACAACATCATGAAGCCAGACGATTACCGGTTCCACGACGCCTTCCACTATGCCTACGCCGCCGTCCTCGGCTGGTCGCCGGTGACGCGCGCGCTGTTCCGCCTGAAGAGGAAAAGCGAGGCCCGCGTCGACGAGGGGCAGGATGGAGCGCGCGCGATCCTGATCGAGGAGGGCGTGGCGACCTTCGTCTTCGGTGAGGCGAAGCAGCTCGGCTTCTTCGAAGGGCAGCGCCCGGGCGACCTGGGCTTCGCCTTCCTGAAATCGGTGAGGCAATTCGTGCGCGGCTACGAGGTCGAGGCCTGCCCGCTCTGGCTTTGGGAAGAGGCCATCCTCGCCGGTAACGAAGCGTTTCGTTTCTTGCGGGAGAAGCGCCGCGGGCGCCTTCGGCTCGATCTCGTCGGGCGGAAGATGCTGGTCGAGGACCTGCCGACATGACACCTGGCGCCTTCATCGAAGCCCTCGCGGCGCTTCGCTTCAGCGACACCTTCAACCCCTACGCCGAGGCCTGCCCGGACCACGACGGCGTCGATGCGCCTCAAGTCCGGCGTGAGAACCTTCGCCTCGTCCTGGAGGCGGCCCTCGCCGGAGGCGTCGATTCGATCTGGATCGCGCGCGACCTCGGGTACCGTGGTGGGCGGCGCACGGGCCTGGCGCTCACGGACGAGGCCCACCTCTCCGCCCATGCCGGCCTCTACGGTCAATTGCCGCTGGCGCGGGCCACCCGCGGCCCCGCGATGACCGAGCGCACGGCGACGGTGATCTGGCAGGTTCTCCGGGACCTGCGGCGCCCGGTCTTCCTCTGGAACGTCTTCCCGCTCCATCCGCACGCGGCCGGCGACCCGCTGTCCAATCGCTGCCATACCCGTCGGGAACGGCAGGCGTCCCGCCACCTCCTCGAATGGCTGGTGTCGGAATTGCGGCCCCGGGTCTTGGTCGCCATCGGGAGGGATGCCGAGGCAGCGTTGGCGGACTTGGGTATGGCGGCCGAGCGGGTCCGGCATCCCAGCTACGGAGGGCAGACCGAGTTCGTCGCCCGCATGGGCGAGCTGTACGGCCTACCCGTCAAGGTGTCTCACGAGGTGCAACTCACGCTGAGCTGAGAGAACCGGGAACCGCATCTCCGGGTCGTCGACGGCTGGCGCCCCTGGGCATGATGCACCGTCCCTCGCTTCGCGGACCGGCCTGGGATCACGCATCGGAGCCCATGATTTGCCGGGACGATCTCGCGGGCCCATGCGGTCGTGGATCACCGGGCTCGATGCGCTGATGCACCCACGGTCTTGGCAGGAAACGCCGAAGCGCCACACTCCACCTTGGGTTTGACGCCTATCTAGTCTCCGCGCGGGCAAGGGGGACGTGCGACAAGGTTCGATTTGATTGCGGTGTTCGTGCGCGCCTGCTCTCCGACGCCGGAGCCAGGCGCCTCGTCATGCTCCATGGTGTAGGCCCTGCGCCACCACTCCGCTGAGACCGCTGCCTTGCTTCCGTGTGCCCCGCGCGGACCGGGTGGGATGGGCTGCCCGCTTGGGAGCACCGGGGCAGGGGCGGAGCCCCTGGTCCTTCGGAATGCCCGTGCGCCAAGACGGTCAGCGTTCGCCATCCGCGATATCCGGTTGCGCAAGCACCTCAAGGAGACGCCCTCCATGGAGACGTCCACGGCCGTATTCGGCCGCAAGACGCCCAAGCTCGGACCGGAGTGCCGTGAGCAGGGCGATCCGCCGGTCCGTCTCGTCCCTGTGGCGCAGGGCCAGCCTGGCAGCTTCCTCGGGCGAGCCACTATGCCCTGTTCCCAGTTCGAGGAGTTCGCGGATAGCATCGACCTCCAATCCGAGTTCTCTGGCCTGTCGGACAAAGCTCAACCGAACGACGTCCTCCTCAGTGTAGCGTCGCTGCTGGCCCTCGGTTCGAGCCGGGGCCGAAATGAGGCGGTTCTGCTCATAGTACCTTATCGTAGGTATCCGCACGCCCGAGCGTCGCGACAGTTCACCGATTGAAATCGTCACCCGAAGGCCTCTCCCACTTCCGAGTGCGTGGACCTTAGCGCATGAGGTGGGTGGAGGACATGGTCCGAGTTCTCCGCTTGCGGTGAGTGCCATGTACCCTTACCCCGTAGCGGTACACCCATGGCCAAAAGCGGCTATGGTCGGAATGGCCGCCGTCACCCTGAGGCCGACACGCCCCAGGCCGACGTCGCCAGTAGCGTCGATCCGAACGGTTTCTTCGACAATGGCCCTCATCCTTGGCGCGCGCCGGTGGATTGCCAGGCGCGGCTTCGAGCGGACCTATCCCGTCCTGATGCGGGACCCGGCCTGCACCGAGCCCCTTATAGCCGCCCTTGCTCCCGAGGCCGGCGAGCGCATCCTCTATGTCAGGGGGCCGCAGGCCGAACCCGTGCTCGGGCTCGCGAAGAGGTTTCCGGGTACCAAGTTCGTCGGCTTGGAAGCGGACGCAGAGCGCGCCGCCGCGACCCGGGCCGATGCGGCGGCGGCGGGCCTCACGAACGTGAAGGCGTTCGCGTACGAGGCCCACGGTCGCTTGCCGTTCCCTCCCGCCTCCTTCGACAAGGCGGCTTCGGTGATGGCCCTGCATTCCGAGCCACCGGAAGGAAAGCTTCGGATCGCGCGCGAGTTGTTGCGCGTCCTGCGGCGGCAAGGAAGCCTGCTCGCCTCGGATCTTGATGCGGCGCGTGGGGCGCAGGAAGGCGCCTTGGTCAAAGTCGCGTCCATGATGCTCGGCGAGCCGCGTCTCCAACCACACACGGACGGAACGTGGCCCGACATCCTTTCCGAAGCTGGTTTCGCGCGCGTCAAGCGCCTCGGCTCGCATTCGGTGCTCGTCGCAAGAGTGGCCCTGGTCCGGGCATCCAAGCGCTGAGACGCTGCCATCATGCCACCGTTGATGCCGGGCGCCTGCACCTTGACGACATGTCACGCATGGCGCGCTGGAGATCATCGGTCGAACAGAGGGTGAGGCTCGTCCGAAGGCGTTCGCAATTGCTGGCCAATGGCCGTCATCATCAAAATATCCTAGAAATCTCGGCCTTCAGGCCGGGGAGGCCGCGCATTCTCTCGCTGCTGTCGGACGTATTGGGCGACCACAGAAAGCGGTGCGCCGCCACAAGACGCCACGAAATACGACGGAGACCAGAGAATGCCCTGGTG
>NZ_JAZFXT010000035.1:0-11322 GCF_036448855.1 Methylobacterium ajmalii | reverse complement strand
TCGGCCAGTACGTCACCACCCGGGACGCGTTCGAGGCGCAGCTCGCCGAGAAGGTCGCGACGCAGGAGCGCTTCACCGCCAGCATCGCGGCGCGGATGCGCCTCCAGGCGGTGCTCAAGGAGCGCGCTGACATGCGCGAGACCCTGGTGGCGAAATCCGCCGGGACGCGCGCGGCGGTAATCGACGCGGTGCAGCAGGTCGAGCAGGTCTCGGCCGACCTCGCCTACGACCGCGGGCAATTGACCGAGGCCAAGGCCGGCGCCGTCTCGCTGCAGCGGCGCATCGCCCAGCTCACCAGCGAGACGGTGGCGCGCCAGTACCAGGCGCTGACGGAGGCGGCGCAGAAGCGCGACGCCCTGGTGCAGGACGTGGTGAAGGCGACGCTCAAGCGCGAGCGCACGGCGCTGAAGGCGCCGATCTCCGGCACGGTGCAGCAGCTCGCCGTGACGACGCTCGGCCAGGTGGTCACCGCCGGCCAGCCGCTGATGGTGGTGGTGCCGACCGACGGGCCGATCGAGGTCGAGGCCCAGGTCCAGAACAAGGATATCGGCTTCGTCCTGCCCGACCAGGAGGCGGTGGTGAAGATCGACGCCTTCCCGTTCACCCGCTACGGCTCGATCGAGGGCAGGGTGGTGCGGGTGTCGCGCGACGCGGTGGACGACCGCGAGGCGGGGGGCGGCAGCGACGCCCTGTCGGTGGCGCGCGGCCAGGGCCTCAATCCCGTGACGGGCATGCCCAAGACCCAGAACCTGATCTTCCCGGTGACGGTGGCGCTCTCTCGGACGGTCATCAAGGCCGACGGCAAGGACGTGGCGCTGACCCCGGGCATGACCGCGACGGTGGAGATCCGCACCGGGCGGCGCCGGGTGATCGACTACCTGCTCTCGCCGGTGCGCGAGACCACCGCGACGGCCGGGCACGAGCGCTGAGGGCGCCGGCCGGCGCGCCGGGCCTTCCTTTCGCCGGACAAACCCCGCAAGGGAGGGATGAAGACCGGGCTCTCGTCCGTCTCATTCCTTGGTAAGGCCGGGTGATCTTCGTCGTGCGCGGTGCGGGCGGCCGCCGGCCGCGATCCGCGAAAAGGCCGCCGATGTCCCCCTCGCTCCACCTCGTCCGGCACGCCGTGCCGTTCACCGGCTACCCGTACCGGGGCGAGGCGATGGCCTGCAACCTGTGCGGCGGCACCGGGACGCTCGTCGTGGCCGAGACCGACCGGCGGCTGAAGCGGCTGCGCTCCGTCGCCTGCACGGAATGCGGCCTGATCCGCACCGACCCGATGCCGACGCAAGCCGAGCTCGGCGCCTACTACGCCTCGGCCTACCGCGCCGCCTACCAGTTCGCCCTCGGCAAGCGCCCGCCACGCCACCACCTCAACCGCTCCCGGCGCGAGGCGGCGTTTCGTGCCGACCTGCTCGCGCCCGCCCTGCGGCCCGGCGCCCGGGTGCTCGATTTCGGCTCCGGCTCGGGCGAGTTCCTGGCCGCCGCGCGGGAGCGGGGCGCGACCGTGACGGGGGTCGAGCCCGGCCTGTCCTATGCCGCCTTCGCGCGCGAGGAGCACGGCGCCCGGGTGCTGGACCGCCTCGATGCCCTGGCGCCCGACGAGATCTTCGACGTCGTCACCGTCCACCACGTGCTCGAGCACCTGCGCGACCCGGTCGACACCCTGGAGCGCCTCGCCGCCCGGCTGGCGCCCGGCGGAGTCCTCTACGCCGCGGTGCCCAACATGGCGGCGACCGGCAAGCCGCCGCACGAGCGCTTCCACTTCGCCCACGTCCACGGCTTCGTGCGCGAGACCCTCGACCGGGCCGCCGCCCGCGCCGGCCTGGCGCCACATCCCGAGTACTGGCGCGAGGACACCACCGCGGTCTACCGGCGCGACCCCGCCGCCGCGCGGGCGCCGGCCCGGACCGACCTCGCCCGGGCCCTCGCGGCCGCCCTCGCGCCGGTGAGCCCCGGCGCCTACATCGCGTCCGGCGCCTGGCTCCGCCCGATGATCCGCCGCAACGCCAAGGCGATCCGCGACACCTTCGCGTCCCGCTGACGGGCGGCGCGACCGCGGACAAGCCATCGCCGCCGACCTGGAGCGGGCACGCTCCGGGCAAGCGGTCGTTGCGGATTTGCCACGGGCCCTAACAACTGCCGCGCGATCCGGAAATCCCGGTTCGCGAGCCGGCAACGCATGCTAAAAACCCTATTAGGAACAATAACTTAGTATCATTCTAAAGAACGGCGCCAGCCCGGGCGGGTCTCTCCCCGGGGCTGGGAGGCCGTTGCCCGAAGGTCTCGACATGCGTGCCCAGCCCAGCGCTCCCGTTCCGCCCCGTCGCCGCGTCGTCGCGATGCTCGCCGCCGGCGTCTCCCTCCTCGGGCTGACGGCCGGCTCGGCGGCAGCCCAGGAGGCGACGCCGCCCCGGCAGGGCGCGGCGGCGGGCGGCGCGATCCAGCTCGAGGCGATCGACGTCGCGGGCAACGGCACCCGGCCCGCGGCCGCAATCGTCGCGGCCCGGCCCCAGGAGGATCCGCGCGGCCCGATCGATGGCTACGTCGCCAAGCGCACCCTGACCTCGACCAAGACCGACACTCCGCTGATCGAGACCCCGCAATCGGTCACCGTGATCGGGCGCGAGCAGATCGACGCCCTCAAGCCGCAGCAGGTCGGCGACGCGGTCGCCTACTCGGCCGGCGTCTTCGGCAACGTGTTCGGGCCCGATCCGCGGGTCGACTTCTTCCTGATCCGCGGCTTCACGGCGAACGACACCGGCCTGTACCGGGACGGCCTGCAGCTCTTCAACTACGGGTTTGCCGCCTACAAGGTCGACACGTTCGGGCTGGAGCGCATCGACGTGCTGCGCGGCCCCGCCGCGGTGCTGTTCGGCCAGGGCGGCCCCGGCGGCCTGATCAACCTGATCAGCAAGAAGCCGCCCGTCGACCCCCTGCGTTACATCGAGGTCGGCGGCGGCTCCTTCGGCCAGAAGTACCTCGCCTTCGACCTCGGCGGGCCGGCCGACAAGGACGGTCATTGGTTCTACCGCCTGACCGGCATCGGCCGGCAGGGCGGTACCCAGGTCGACGGCCTCGACGAGAATCGCGGCTACATCGCCCCGACCGTCACCTACAAGCCGGACGGCGCCACCACCTTCACCCTGCTGTCGAGCCTCCAGTACGACGATACCGGCCGCCTCAATGCGTTCCTGCCGTATTACGGCACGGTGCGGCCGACGGTGCTCGGCCTGCGCGTCCGGCAGAGCGACAACGTCTCGGATCCGTCCAACAATACCTACCGCCGCATGCAGGCCAACATCGGCTACGAGTTCGAGCACGTCTTCGACGACACCTGGACCTTCCGGCAGAACCTGCGCTACGCCTTCAGCGACTCGCTCGACGACGCGTTCCTGGGCGGCCTCGGCTATGCCGACGCCAACCAGACCCAGATCGCCCGCTACCGCTTCCGCGCCGCCTCGCGGGCGCGCCTGTTCAACGTCGACAACCAGGCGGTGGCCCGGTTCGACGACGGGCTGTTCAGGCACACGGTCCTGATGGGCCTCGACTACAAGAACTTCCAGCTCAACGACAACCAGGCCACCGGCGGCTTCGCCGGGGTGCCGGTCCCGAACTTCAATATCATCACGCCGAATTACGGTGCCCCGAGCGTCCCGGTCGCGCCCTATCTCGTCAACTACGACGTGTTCCAGCAGCTCGGCCTGTACTACCAGGACCAGATCAAGCTCACGCCCGAGCTGACCCTGGTCGTGTCCGGCCGCGGCGACTTCACCTCGAACGAGGTCAACAACCGGCTCGCCAGCACCCAGACGCGGCAATCGGCCAACGCGTTCACGCAGCGCTACGGCCTGATCTACAACTTCGACTTCGGCCTGGCGCCCTACGTCAGCTACGCGACCTTCTTCAACCCGCAGGTCGGCACCAACTTCTTCAGCCAGCCGTTCAAGCCGACCACCGGCGACCAGTTCGAGGCCGGCATCAAGTACGAGATCCCGGGAGCGAACGCCTTCCTGACGGTCGCGGCCTTCGACCTCGCGCTGGCCAACTCCCTGACCTCCGATCCGACCAACCCGCTCAACCAGCTCCAGCTCGGCGAGACCCGCTCGCGCGGCTTCGAGGCGCAGCTGGTGGCCAACATCACCAAGGACTTCAACGTCGTCGCGTCGTTCACGAGCTACAACCTCGAGATCACCAAGGGCGACGTCGGCGCCATCGGCCGGACCCCGACCAACACGCCCGAGACCCTGGCCTCGATCTTCGCCGACTACACCATCCCGACCGGCGACTGGGCCGGCTTCGGCTTCGGCGCGGGCGTGCGCTACGTCGGCCGCTCCTTCGCCGACGTGAACAACACCCTGACGGTGCCGGAGCGGGCCCTGTTCGACGCGGTGGTGCATTACAGCCGCGACAACTGGCGCTTCGCCATCAACGCCGCGAACCTCGCCGACAAGCGCTTCGTCTCGTCGTGCCAGTCGGTCAACGCCTGCTTCTACGGCGAGCAGCGCCGCATCACCGCGAGCCTGAGCTACAAGTGGTGAGGCGAGGGGCGGGGAGGCGGCTCCCCGCCCGTCACGCCGGATCCGGCATCATCCCGGCGACGTGGCCGGGAAAGCCCGGCAGGGCCACCGCCCCGCGCTCGTAGACCTGGAACACCCGCAGCATCCCGTCGCGGATCGCCTCGCGGGGCAACAGGATCTCGAACCCCGCATTCAGGGCGTCGGCCTCCTTCAGGTGCGCCGCCACGTCCTGCCGTGCGAAGCACTCGGCGACTATGTACCGGCGCTGCCCCCGCGCGCCCCAGCGGGCGATCCAGGCGAGCGGCCGCCCGCGTCCCGGCACGAAGCACCAGCCCGAGACCGCGACGGTAGGGCCGAGCAGGTCCGACGTCTCGCCGGTCACCACGGCATCGAGGTTCGGCCGGGTGCGCAGCTTCGGGATCCAGGCCCGGCGCAGGGCCGGCGGCGCCGCGGCGGTGACGAGGCAGGCGCGGGTGGAGGGCGCGACGAAGAGCGTGGCGCCGGTCTCGAACAGCTCGGCCCCGGGCCGCTCCGCCCCACGATCGTCCTCGATCGCGACCGAGAGCCGGTAGGGACCGGGCGCGAGGTCGCGGGCCTGCGCCTCGGCGCCGGCCCGCATCGTCCCGTCCTGCTCGCGCCCGACCGCCCGGGTCCAGGCGGCCCCCTGCGGGCCTTCGAGCACCAGGACGGGCTGTCCCGTCCCGGCGCCCGCCGGCAACGCGACCTCGATGCGGGTGAGGCCGCCCTGGCGCGCCACCGGCACGCCCTCGACGAGCGGGAGCCCGTGACCCGTCACCGCCGCCCGCACCGCGTTCCGGCGCAGGGGAAAGTCCGGCAGGCCCGGCCGCCACGGCGTGACGGGCCCTGGCGGGGCGAATCCCGCAGCGGTGAAGCGCGCGACTCCCTCGGCGACCGCGAGGTGGTCGGAAAAGACCTGGACGAGGTCGACGGTGTGGAGGCCCGCCACCAGGCCGGCGGTACGGATCCGGGCCGCGAATCCGGCCTGCTCGGCCCGGCCGGTACCGAACCGGCCGGCGAGTTCCGGACGGCGCTCGGGCAGCGCGGCGACGAAGCGCGTGGCCGCGCCGGAGCGCAGCCGCAGCCAGGTCTGGATCGGCCGTGCCGCGTCGGGCCGCCAGAGCCAGCCGCGCAGGGACAGGCTGTCGCCTGCCGCGCAGGCACCGATCCGGCCGGGCAGCCGCTGGCCGTCGGCGACGAGGTCGGCGATCTCCCAAAACAGGGTCGGATCGTCCGGTACCAGCGGCCGCTCGGGCAGCAGCGCCACGGCGGGCGGCAGGGCGTCGACGATCGCGCTCGTCTCGTCGGTCCCGTCCCAGACGATCGTCGGGTCGGTCCAGTCCGGGTTGTTGAGACGCAAGCCGAGATCGAGGGCCGAGAGGGTGAAGGGCGCGGCCGGCGCGTCGGGGACCGCATGCGGCACCGGCCGGGCCGCGATCAGCTCGCGGTAGAGCGCCCCCAGGGCGGCGGCGTGCCCGGCGACCGTCGGGAAGGTCTTTCGGCGGATCGCGGCGCGCAAGGCGGCGACGAGGTCCGGGTCGTGGGCGAGCCGCCGCAGGGCCTGGCGCACCGCGCCCGCATCGCCCGGCGGCACCTTGAGCCCGTCGACGCCCTGCGTGACCCGTTCGCCCGGCGCGCCGAGATCGGTGACGATCGGGATCAGTCCCGCCCGCCACGCCTCGGTGAGCGAGATCATGTAGGTCTCGGGCCAGAGCGAGAGGTGGAGCGACACGTCGCAGCCGGCGAGAAGCCCCGGCACCTCGTCGCGGGTGTAGCCGCCGCGCAGGTGCAGCCGCTCCCCGGCCATCGCCTCGAAGGCCGCGACGAGGTAGCTCTCGACGTAGCCGAGCACCTCGAACACGATCGCCTCGCCCTCGGTGATGCGCACGAGCTCGAGCAGCGTGCGGGCGCCCTTGTGGTCGACGACGTTGCCGAGGACCGCGACCCGCAGGGCAGGCCGGGCGTCGGGCCCGCGCGCCGGGAGCGGCGCGCCAGGGCCCGAGCCGGCCGGCCCGGCATCGATCATCTCGATCATCGCGACCCGGGCCGGTGCCTCGGGGTAGAAAGCCCGGACATAGGCGGCGGTGGCGGGCGTGCTGGCGACGAGGGCGTCGACGCTCCCGAGCATCCGCGCCACGAACCCGTCCCGGCGTGCCTTCGAGCCGGGTGGCAGTCCCTCGGTGCTCGACAGGCATCCGTCGCATGCCCTCTCGCCGCGGTGCACGACGTCGCAGAAGACGCCGTGCTGGTTCATGAGGGTGAAGCGGCTGCAGATCAGGAAGAAGTCGTGCAGCTGCATCACCGCCGGCACGCCGTGGGCCCGGGCGATCGTCGGCAGGCTCAGCGGCAGGCCGAGGAGGTGGTGGACGTGGACGAGGTCGATGCGCCGCTCGACCAGGATGCGCTCGACCAGCGCCTCGATCTCCGGGCTGGCGAGCAGCCGCTCCGCCGGCGGGATCGGCAGCGCCTCCGAGGTCTCGCCCTCGTCGAGGCGCAGGACCCAGGCGTCCTCCTCGAAGGAGGGGTAGAGGAACAGGACCTCGAACCCGTCGAGGCCGGCATCGAGCGCGTCCGCGAGCTGTTCCTGGTAGAACTCGACCCCGCCGCCCTGGCGCCGCCCGGCCCGGTTGTGGGTGACGAAGAGGAGGCGGGGCTTCCTCGCGCCGGGAAGGGGGCTCGTGTCGTTCGCCGACGGCGGGGCCGTCGCGGTCTCGCGTTCCCGCACCGCCCGCAGGATGACGTCGACCCGGTGGTCGTAGAGGTGCCCGGCCAGGGTGCGGGCACGGGCGCGCTCCGCCATGGCGATCCGGCCCTCCGGATCGGCCAGCAGGGCGGCGAGCGCCTCCACGGCGTCCTCCTCGGCGCAGGCCCGGATCTCGCGGTCCGGCGCGTAATAGGCGAAGGTCTCGGGGTCGGCGCCGACGACGAGCTGCGCGCCGCCGGCCAGCGCCACCTCGAACAGCCGCGGCGGCGGCGTCGTGCCCGAGGCCGCCTCGCCGGCGCCGGCGGTGAAGACCCGCGGCAGGGTCAGCACCACCCGGCTGGCATGGGCGAGCCGCGCGAAATCCGCGTTGCCGCAGCGCCAGTCGACGACGAGGTCGTCGCGCACCAGCACCGGCGGGGCCAGGTAGGCGTTCGCCGGCAGCGCGATCTTCGCCTTGAGGTCGCGCGGCAGGCCGGCGAGGATCCGGTTGAGCGTCGCCACCCGGTTCGGCCAGGCCGTGCCGACGAACAGGAGATCGTAGCGGTAGGCCGCGTCGTCCCGCAGGACGGGCAGGTTCTGGAACAGGGTCGTGGCTGCCAGGGGCAGGTGGCGGGCGCCTGCCCCGTAGCGGGGCAGCGAGCCGCGGTCGTTGGTGAAGACGAGGTCGAAGCAGCCGGCGAGCCGGGCGTTGGCGGCAGCGAGATAGGGGTCCTCGGTCGTCCACAGCGCGCTGGTGCCGGCGAGCGCGCAGAGGCGGCGCAGCAGGGCGTGATGGCGGCTCGCCCCGCCGAGGGCGAGGACGAGGTCGAACCGCGCGTCCTGCGCCAGCGCCACCGCGTCGGCGTGGGTCGCCCGCACCACCCGGGTGACGGCGGGGTGGCGCGCCAGGGCGTCGGCGACCGCGAGCGCGATGTAGGCGTTGCTGGTGCGCGGCTCGGTGTCGAGGAGCAGCACCGAGAGGGGCGCGCGGGCGGACCGGGAGGGGGGCATGGGAGTGTCCGTCACGCGGCCATCGCCGCCAGGATGGTCTCGGCCCGGTGGCGGTAGGTGTGGGCGTCGAGCACCCGGGCGCGGGCGCGCTCCGCCATCGCCAGGAAGGCGGCGGGCTCGCGGTGGGAGCGGGCGATCGCCTCCGCGATCTCCTGCACGTCGTCGAAGAGCAGGATCTCGCGGCCCTCGTCGAGGTAGTCCAGGATCTCGAGGCCGGCGGTAAAGCAGAGCTGCGGGGTGCCGGCCAGCGCCGCCTCGAACACCCGCGGCCCGGGCGTCGAGGCCGGCAACCGGTAGCGCCGGTTGGCGATGTCGAGGTCGCGGCCGACCGCGAGGACGAGGCGGGCCGCGCTCGTCCGGTCGGCCATCGCGGCCGCGCTCAGGCGGGTGTTCTCGGCAAACGCCAGCGAGGCCGGCCAGCCCGCGCCGAAAACCTCGACCCGGTGCCCCGACAGGCTCGGCTGGGCGCGCTCGAGGAGGGCGATCCGGTTGGGAAAGGCCGCGCCGCAGAAGAACAGGTCGAGGGTCCGCTCGGCCATCGGCCGCACCGGCCGCAGGTGCGTCCGGCGGCAGGCGGCGAGCGGCAGGTGCGAGACCGAAGGATGCCGGTAATGCGGCAGGGCCCAGCGGTCGTTGGTGAAGAGGTGGTCGGCCAGGGCCTCGGCCCGGGGCGCGTAGTCGAACTCGTAGGGGTCGTCGTGCAGCCAGAAGGCGAGGCGGGCCCCCACCCGCCGGGCGCTCCGCGTCAGGGAGCGCAGGGGCGCGGCCTCCACGGCGACGCTGCCGAGGCCCACGACGAGGCTCGGGCGAAACCCCGCGATCGCCTCCTCGGCGAGCTCGAGCGGGCTGTCCCGCACCGCGCCCGCATCGAGCACCTCGGCGAAGCCGTCGCGCAGATAGGCGCGGATCGCCGCGTTGTGGTTGACCGCGTCCGGGCTCAGGCTCGTGACCAGGACCTTCGCGGAAGCTGTGGGGCGCATGCGGACCGGTCGGGAGGAGGGGGCGGATGATGGCGAAACACGCAAATGCCGCCGAGATCAAGGCTCTGCCCTCGCCGCGTCCTCCCCGCATCCCCGGGGGCGGGGCCGGGTGCGCGTTCCCGACGGGCGATCCGGAGCGCGCCTCGAGCCGCGATCCGCCGGTTCCCCGCCGCGGCCGGAGCGTCGGCATCGGCGACACGCCCCCGCGCGCGTGGTAGCGTCACCCATCATGACCGTCCTCCCGCTTTCGTCACGTCACCCCGTCGCGTCCCCGCGCCGGCCCACGGCCCTTGCGCGGCCCGTCCTGCGCGGTCTGCCCGGATGAGCGACGTGACGCCGGGACTGGATTACCGCCGCCTCTTCGACGCCTCGCCCGAGCCCTGCCTGGTCCTCGATGCCGAGGGCCGCATCCTCGCGGCGAACCGCGCCTATCGCGACGCGGCCGGTGGGCGCGACGACCTCCCAGGACTGCGCCTGCACGAGGTCTTTCCCGCCGAGGCCGCCCTCGTCGGGCCGATCGAGGCCTCGCTCGCCCGCGCGCTCGCCACCGGGCGGCCCGACGCCCTGACGCTGCCCTATCCGGGTCGCACCGGCCCGGACGGCGCCCCGGCGGGGCGCTGCCGGCGCATCACCCACAGCCCGGTGCCGGGCGCCGACGGCGCGGCCCCCATGGTGCTCCACCGCGTCGGCGAGCCGCTGGCGGCCGACGACGGGGCAGGGCGCCCGGCGCTCGATCCCGCGGCCGGCCTGGAGGCGGACGGCGACCTGCGGGCGGCGCATGCCCGGCGGGACCTCGTCTTCCAGCAGATGCCGGGCTTCGTCGCCGTGCTGCGCGGGCCCTGCCACCTCTTCGAGTACGTCAACGACGCCTACGTGGCGATCGCCGGGTCGCGCGACTTCCTCGGGCGCACCGTGCGGGAGGTGTTTCCCGAACTTGCCGATCAGGGCTTCTACGAACTCCTCGACACGGTCTACCGCACCGGCCGGCCCTTCGCCGCCCGCGCCCTGCCGATCCGGCTCGGCCACGAGGAGGCCGACCGGGCGATCGACCTCCTGTACCAGCCGCTGCGGGACGGGAAGGGCACGGTCACCGGCATCTTCGTCGGCGGCTACGACGTCACCGAGCAGGTCCGCTCCCAGGCGGCGCTGCGCGACAGCGAGGAGCGCTACCGCACGCTGCTCGACAGCCTCGACGTCGGCTTCTGCATCCTCGAGATGAAGTTCGACGAGGCGGGCCGCGCGATCGACTACCGGATCGCCGAAGCCAACCCGGCCTTCGCCCGCCAGACCGGTGCCGACGTGGCGGGCCTGTGGGTGAGCGAGTTCGCCCCCGATCTCGAGCGGCACTGGTTCGACACCTACGGCCGCGTCGCGCTCACCGGCGAGCCGATCCACTTCGAGAACCAGGCCGACGTGTTCGGGCGCTGGTTCGACGTGCGGGCGCTGCGGATCGGCGATCCGGCGCAGGCGCGGGTCGCGGTGTTCTTCAGCGACATCTCGGACCGCAAGCGGATGGAGGAGGCGCTGCGGGTCCTCAACGCCTCGCTCGAGGCGCAGGTCGCCGAGCGCACGGCCGAGCGCGACCAGATCTGGCAGGCCTCGACCGACCTGTTCTGCGTCGCCAGCTTCGAGGGCCGCCTCGTCAGCCTCAACCCGGCCTGGACGGCGCTCCTCGGCTGGAGCGTGGGCGAACTGCTCGGCCGCCCGTTCCTCGATTTCGTCCACCCGGACGACCGCCCGGCGACGAAGGCCGCGGCCGAGGCTCTCGCCCGCGGCGAGCCGCAGCCGAACTTCGAGAACCGCTACCGGCACCGCGACGGCTCCCACCGCTGGCTGTCCTGGAACGCCGTGCCCCGGGACGGGCGCATCTACGCGACGGTCCGCGACGTGACGGCGGTCCGGGCCCAGGCCGCCGCCCTGGCCCAGGCCGAGGAGGCCCTGCGCCAGTCGCAGAAGATGGAGGCGGTGGGCCAGCTCACCGGCGGGGTCGCCCACGACTTCAACAACCTGCTCACGATCATCCGCTCGTCGGTGGATTTCCTGCGCCGGCCCGAGCTGCCGGAGGCGCGGAAACGCCGCTACCTCGACGCGGTGTCCGACACGGTGGACCGGG
>NZ_JAZFXT010000034.1:0-25856 GCF_036448855.1 Methylobacterium ajmalii | reverse complement strand
TCGTCGATGCGGTCTTCGAGGATGCGCAGGAACTTGTTGAGGATGCGGGCGCGGCGCAGCGGCGGGGTGGCGGCCCAGGCCGGGAAGGCGGCGCGGGCGGCCGCCACGGCGGCCCCGACCTCGTCGGGGCCGGCCAGCGCGACGCTGCCCGACTGCTCGCCGGTGGCCGGGTTGAAGACCGGCGCGGTGCGGTCCGAGCGGCCGGGGATCTGGGCGCCGCCGACGAAGTGTCCGATGGTGTTCATGGTGCTTGGGTTCAAGCGGTCGTCGCAACACCATCTTGCACGGCTGCGAGAACAGCGTCGAGTGCTTCTGCCGGCGTCTTCCAGTTCAGCGTTTTGCGCGGTCTGCTGTTGAGGGCTGCGGCCACAGCAGCAAGATCGTCCACGCTGTGAGCGCTCAGATCCGTTCCTCTCGGGAAGTATTGCCGTAGCAGCCCGTTCGTATTCTCGTTTGTCCCCCGCTGCCACGGTGAGCGTGGATCACAGAAGTACACCTGCAGACCCGCGTCGATCCGTAAGCGCGCATGCTCGGCCATCTCGGCCCCCTGGTCCCAGGTCAATGAGCGCCGCAGATGCTCCGGCAAGCGCGCGATCGTGCCGGCGATCGCCTCACGGACCGCCGCGGCTCCGTGCCCCGCCAGCGCCGGGCCGGTCTTGGCACGCGGTGTCACCCCATGGCCGTCCATCGGCGGAAGATGCAGCAGCATCGTAAAACGTGTCGTGCGCTCGACCAGGGTCCCGATCGCCGAGCTCTTCAGACCCAAGATCAGGTCTCCCTCCCAGTGACCCGGTACCGCGCGATCCTCCACCTCGGGCGGACGCTCGCTGATCAGCACCTCGGGGGTGACGAACGACTTGCCGCGCCGCAGGCAGCGGGCCCGCGGCACTCGCAAAGCCCGTCCTGTGCGAAGACAGGCGGTCAGCTCACGCTTCAGCGCGCCCCGGCCCTGGATGTAGAGGGCCTGATAGATCGCCTCATGACTGATGCGCATCGTCGGATCGTCCGGAAAGTCGAGCCGCAGGCGTTCGGCGATCTGCTGCGGGCTCCAGGATCGACCCCAGCGCCGGCTCTGGCGTCGCCCGTGCCGCCGTCCCTTCCAGGCAACGCTCGGTCCAGGCAGAACGCTCCCGCTCGGTGTCGCGACAGCACCGGCGAGCCGGTCCTGTACATACGTCCGCAGGACCACGTTCTCAGCAAGCTTCGCTGGCTTGGGCCGGCGTGCCGCGCGTTCAGCGTGCCACTGTGCCGTCGTCGCGCGATAGTCGAGGCCGCCATTGCGGGTCGCTGCATTACGCCGCAACTCGCGCGAGATGGTCGATGCCGCCCGTCCCAGACGCCGAGCGACTTCCCGGACCCCGTGACCTTGCGCCTGGAGTATCGCGATCTCCTCACGCTCAGCCAACGACAGGTAGCGCATAGAAGGCGACTTGGATGATGGCGACAGGTGGGAAGGTGCCATCCCGCCTGCTGTCCGGAACCACCGCGAGCCGACCGGTGGCGAGATCCCGACCTTCATCGCTGCGTCCTCGCTCGAGAGACCTTGGGCGATGAACGCCCAGAACTCCCGCCGCGTCGCGCGCAAACCGACCCCGGGACGACCCGGTGACCGCAGCTTCTCTCGAAGACACCGATCCGAACGCCGCCGACCTGCCATCACAACCGCCCTCCGCCAAGCCGTTGCGACGACCACTTGAATCCACCGTGTCTTCGATGGTCCGTATGCGGGGATGACGAGGATTTCGATACGGTGATCCGCGCGGCATGCCTCACCCCACCCACGACCTCATCCTGAGGTGTTGGTCGATCGCAGATCGACCAACCTCGAAGGGGAATCCAGGGATCGCGAGACCTCTGGAAGCCTCCTTCGAGGTCAGTCCATCATCGATGGACCGACGCCTCAGGATGAGGTTGCGGCGTGGGAGAAGAGGCGCTCGCGGCACCGCTTCCATCGACGAGGAGGCTGTCGATGCCCGACGGGGTGGATGCTTACGCCGCCCGGCGCAGGGCCTCGCCCAGCATCGACGCCATGGTGTCGATGTGCTCCGCTTCCGCGATCAGCGGCGGCGACAGGGCGATGATGTCGCCGGTGACGCGGATGAGCAGGCCCTTCTCGAAGCAGTCGGTGAAGACGTCGTAGGCCCGCGCGCCCGGCTTGCCCGCCCGCGGCTCCAGCTCGATGCCGGCGATGAGGCCGATGGTGCGGATGTCGATGACGTTAGGGCAGTCGCGCAGGGCATGCATCGCTGCGTGCCACTGCGCCTGGACCTGGTTCGTGCGGGTGAGGAGGCCTTCCTCCTCGTAGATCTCCAGGGTGGCGAGGCCGGCCGCGCAGGCGACCGGGTGGCCCGAATAGGTGTAGCCGTGGAAGAGCTCGATCGCGCCCTCCGGCCCGTGCATCAGCGCGTCGTGGACGGCCCGGGTGGCGAAGACCGCGCCCATCGGGATCGTGCCGTTGGTGAGCCCCTTGGCGGTGGTGATGAGATCCGGCGTCACGCCGAAATAGTCGGTGGCGAAGGGCGCGCCGAGGCGCCCGAACCCGGTGATGACCTCGTCGAAGATCAGCAGGATGCCGTGCTTCGTGGCGATCGCGCGCAGGCGCTCCAGGTAGCCCTTCGGCGGCACCAGCACGCCGGTCGAGCCCGCCACCGGCTCGACGATGACCGCCGCGATGGTCTCGGCGCCGTGCAGGGCCACCAGCCGCTCGAGATCGTCGGCGAGGTCCGCGCCGTGCTCGGGCTGGCCCTGGACGAAGGCGTTGCGGGAAAGGTCGTGGGTGTGGCGCAGGTGATCGACGCCGGGCAGCAGCGGGAACATCCGGCGGTTGTTGACGAGGCCGCCGACCGAGATGCCGCCGAAGCCGACGCCGTGATAGCCGCGCTCGCGCCCGATCACCCGGGTCCGGGTGCCCTGGCCGATGGCGCGCTGGTAGGCGAGCGCGATCTTGAGCGCGGTATCGACCGATTCCGAGCCCGAGCCGGTGAAGAACACCCGGTCGAGGGTACCGCCCGGGGCGATGGCGGCGAGACGCTCGGCGAACTCGAAGGCGATCGGGTGGCCCATCTGGAACGAGGGCGCGTAGTCGAGGGTCGAGAGCTGGCGCTCGACGGCCTCGGCGATGCGGCGGCGGCCGTGGCCGGCATTGACGCACCACAGGCCGGCGGTGCCGTCGAGGACCTCGCGCCCGTCGTCGGCCGTGTAGTGCATGCCTTCGGCCGAGACGAGGAGGCGCGGGGCGGCCTTGAACTGGCGGTTGGCCGTGAACGGCATCCAGTAGGCGTCGAGGCTCGGGCGGTTGAGACGCGGCGGATGGGCGTTCATGGCGGGGTTCTCCTGGGGCGCGGTCGCCGCAAGACAAGACCGTTCCGGCAACCGCAACAAGTCCTTTTCTGCCCCGCGCCAACCCCTTGCCCGCATGGACCTCCGCGGTAGAGTGTTGCCCGATCCGCAACAGCCTCAACAGGGAGCCGGCGTGACCAACGACGAGGTGGGGGCGCGCCTGCGCCACGTGCGCATCCTGCACGGCCTGTCGCAGCGCGCGCTCGCCAAGCGCGCCGGGGTGGTGAACTCCACCATCTCGCTGATCGAATCGGGCCAGACCAACCCGTCGGTCGGGGCGCTCAAGCGCATCCTCGACGCAGTGCCGATCGGGCTCGCCGAGTTCTTCTCCCTGACCCCGGAGGGGACCGAGAAGGCCTTCTACGCCAGCGAGGAGCTGGTCGAGATCGGCAAGGGCCGGATCTCCTACCGCCAGGTCGGCGACAACCTGTTCGGCCGCGCCCTGCAGCTGCTCAAGGAGCGCTACGAGCCGGGCTCCGACACCGGCCGGGTGCCGCTGGTCCATGACGGCGAGGAGGGCGGCATCGTGCTCTCGGGGAGGCTCGAGGTGACGGTGGACGACGAGCGCCGGGTGCTCGGGCCGGGCGACGCCTACTACTTCTCCAGCCGTCGGCCCCACCGCTTCCGCTGCGTCGGGCCGAACCCCTGCGAGGTCGTCAGCGCCTGCACGCCGCCGACCTTCTGACCGCCTTGCGGGCCATAATTGTATACAATATGCGTTCGAGTGAATCGGTGGAGTGGGAAGCATGGCCGTGACGGAACGCGCGCGCGGGGCCCGATCCGTCGCCGGGGGGCTCGGCCACCGGACGGTCTCGGCGGCGGTGGCCGAGGCGTTGCGCCAGCGCATCCTCTCGGGTGCCCTCGCACCTGGCGTCCAGTTGCGCCAGGACGCGCTGGCGGAGGAATTCGGCATCAGCCGGATCCCGATCCGCGAGGCGCTGCTGCAGCTGGAGGCCGGCGGCCTCGTCAAGATCGTGCCGCATCGCGGCGCGGTGGTCTCGGGCCTGTCGATCGAGGAGGTCGAGGACATCTTCCAGCTTCGCGTCTCCCTCGAGCCGCAGTTGCTGATCCTGTCCGCCCGCCACCTGACGCCCGACGACTTCTCGGAGTTGCGCGCCCTGCGCGACGAGTACGGCGCGGCGCTGAAGGCCGGCACGGTCGAGACCTGGGGCGAGCTGAACCGGCGCTTCCACCTCGGCCTCCTGCGCCATGCCGGCCGGCCGCGCTCGCTGTCGATCATCGCCGGCCTGCTCCAGGATTGCGACCGACCGACCCGGCTCCAGCTCTCGGTCACCGGCGACGTCGCCCGCGCCGACCTGGAGCACACCACCATCCTCGATTTGTGCGAGGCCGGCGAGATCGTGGCGGCGGCCAACCTGCTGCGGATCCATGTCGAGCATGCCGGGCGCTCCCTCATCGAGATTTATCGCCGCTCGGCCGCCGTCACGGCTTGATTCGAGCGCATATTTTATACAATCTGCGAATCGAGAGCCACGGAGGGCCGGTGTCCTGTGCGTGGCGCCGCGGTCGCGCGATCCTTGCCGGATCGTGCGGCCCGACAAGCCTGGAGAGGAAACAGCCCCATGTGGACAGGCGTCATTCCCGCCGTCACCACCAAGTTCACCGCCGACGGCGAGCTCGACCACGCCGAGATGGAGCGCTGCTTCTCGCTCCAGATGCGGGCCGGCTGCGACGGGATCATCGTCTGCGGCTCCCTCGGCGAGGGCCCGATGCTGTCGCCGGACGAGCGGCTGGAGGTCCTGAAGACCGCCCGGTCGGTGGCGGGCGCCAAGCCGGTGCTGCTCACGATCTCCGAGGCCGGCACCCGCGAGGCCTGCGCGCTCGCGGCGCGCGCCGCCAAGGCCGGTGCGTCGGGCCTGATGGTGGTGCCGAGCCCGATCTACCACACCGATGCGGACGAGACCGTCGCCACCCTGGGCGCGGTCGCCGCCGCCGGCGACCTGCCGGTGATGATCTACTCCAACCGCGTCGCCTACCGGGTCGACGTGACGGTGCCGATCATGGAGCGGCTGGCCGCGGACAAGCGCTTCGTCGCCATCAAGGAATCCTCCGACGACATCCGCCGCACCACCGAGATCATCAACCATTTCGGCGACCGCTTCGCGGTGCTGACCGGCGTCGACAACCTCGCCTTCGAGGCGCTAAGCGTCGGCGCGGTCGGCTGGGTCGCGGGCCTCGTCGTCGCCTTCCCCGACGAGACCGTGGCGATCCATCGCCTGATGAAGGCGGGGCGCCACGCGGAGGCGCTGGAGATCTACCGCTGGTTCCGCCCGCTCCTCGACCTCGACGTCTCGACCTTCCTCGTCCAGAACATCAAGCTCGCCGAGGTGCTGGCGATCGGCTCGACCGAGCATGTCCGCATGCCGCGAAAGCCCCTCTCGGGCGAGCGCCGCGCCGCCGTCGAGGCGATCGTGCGCACCGCCCTGGAACGCCGCCCGTCGCTCAAGCTCGCCGCGTAAGGGAGCCGCCTTGCCCCGCGAGGTCGCCATCGTCGGGGCCGGCATCGTCGGCCTCGCAACCGCTCACCATCTCCAGGCCGAGGGCTGGCGGGTGCGGCTGATCGAGCGCGGCGGCATCGCCGAGGGGGCGAGCCTCGGCAATGCCGGGGCGCTCGCCTTCACGGACGTGCTGCCGCTCGCCTCGCCGGGCATCCTGCGCAAGGCGCCGCGCTGGATGCTCGATCCCCTCGGGCCCCTGGCACTGCCGCCCGCCTACCTGCCGCGGATCGCGCCCTGGCTCGTTCGCTTCTGGCGCGCCAGCCTGCCCGACCGGCACCGGCACGCGACGGAAGTCCAGTCCGGCCTGATGCGGCTCGCCGCGGACGCCATGGCGGCGATGGTGGCGGCGACCGGCCTCGCCGGGCGGCTGCGCCGCGACGGCAACCTCGAACTCTACGAGAGCGAGGCGGAACTCGTCGCCTCCGCGCCCGGCTGGGCGGCGCGGGAGCGGGAGGGCATCGCCTTCGAGCATGTCCGCGGCGCCCGCCTCGCCGAGCTGCAGCCCGGCCTGTCGCCCCGGTTCGTCGCCGGCACCTTCACGCCGCACTGGATGACGGTCGACGATCCGCACCGTTTCGCCCTGGCGCTCCACGCCGACGTCGTGGCGAAGGGTGCCGTGGTCACGCGAGGCGAGGTGCGGGACGTCGCACCCGCGGGCGAGGGCGTGCGCCTGACGCTGGCCGACGGCACGTCGCTCACGGTCGAGGCCTGCGTGCTCGCCGCCGGGGCCTGGTCGCGCGATCTGGCGCGCCGTCTCGGCGACCGGGTGCCGCTCGACACCGAGCGCGGCTACAACACCACGCTGCCGCCCGGTGCCTTCGATCTGCGCCGACAGCTCACCTTCGGCGGCCACGGCTTCGTGGTCACGCCGCTCGCCACCGGCATCCGGGTCGGCGGCGCCGTCGAGTTCGGGGGCCTGAATCGCCCGCCCAACTTCGCCCGCGCCGACGCGATGCTGAAGAAGGCCGCCACCTTCCTGCCGGGCCTGCGGACGGACGGGGGACGTCGATGGATGGGGTTTCGCCCCTCGCTCCCCGACAGCCTGCCGGTGATCGGCCCGTCGCGGGCGAGCCCCCGGGTGATCTACGCCTTCGGCCACGGCCATCTCGGCCTGACGCAGAGCGCCGGGACCGGGCGGATCGTGGCCGATCTGCTGGCCGGGCGTCGGCCCGGGGTGGACGTGGCGGCGCTGCGGGCGGGGCGGTTCGGGTAAGACCCGCCCAGATCATCCCCACTCTCCGGCAGGGTGGCCCGGGAAAAGGAAAAGGCGCGGGACACCTCCTCGCCCCGCCCGCGGGGAGAGGGGAGCCCCGCGCCCCTTCTTTTACCCAAACAGCTCTGCGCGGAGGGGAGGGGGTCAGGCGCCGCGCTCACGCCCCCCGCATCGCGTTCATCGTCAAGAGTTCGTAGGTCGCCGCCGTCTCGCCGGCGGCCGTCTGGATCTCCACGTCCCAGCGCACCTCGCCGTACTGCGCGTTGCGGGGCGCCTTCTCCTTGGCGGTGAGCCGCACGCGGATCGCCTCGCCGGGCTGGAGCGGCTTGAGGAAGCGCAAGCTGTCGAGCCCGTAATTGGCCAGCACCGGGCCCGGATCGGGATCGACGAACAGGCCGGCGGCGAAGGACAGGAGCAGGTAGCCGTGGGCGACGCGGCCGGGAAAGAACGGGTGGCCCTTCGTCGCCTCCTCGCTCATGTGGGCGTAGAAGGTGTCGCCGGTGAAGTGCGCGAAGTGCTCGATGTCCTCGAGGGTGATCGTCCGCTCGGCCGAGTGGAAGCTGCGGCCGATCTCCAAATCCTCGAAGTGGCAGCGGAACGGGTGCTCGGGGCGGATCGCTTCCGGCGCGCCCCTGATCCAGCTTCCCGTGATCCGGCTCAGCATCGCGGGCGAGCCCTGGAGGGCGGTGCGCTGCATGTAGTGGTGCAGCGCCCGCACGCCGCCCAGCTCCTCGCCGCCGCCGGCCCGGCCGGGGCCGCCATGCACCATGTGGGGCATCGGCGAGCCGTGGCCGGTCTGCTCCCTGACGCAGTCGCGGTCGAGGACGACGAGGCGGCCGTGATAGGCGCCGATGCCGAAGACGAGGTCGGCCGCCGCCGCCGGATCGTGGGTGTAGAGCGAGGCGACGAGGCTGCCCTCGCCGCGATTGGCGAGCGTCGCCGCCTCGTCGAGCCCGTCATAGCCCATCACCGTGCAGACCGGGCCGAAGGCCTCCAGCGCGTGCACCTGCCGGGCCCGGAGGGGATCGGCGCAGTGGAGGAGGAGCGGCGGCAGGAAGGCGCCGGCCTCGGGATCGGCCCCCTCGACGGCGACACGGGCGGGATCGCCGAAGACCAGCTCGGCCTCCGCCTTGAGGGCCTCGACCCGGGCGAGCACGTCGCGGCGCTGGGCGAGGCCCACCACCGGCCCCATCCGCACGTCCTCGCGGGCGGGATCACCGATCTTGACCCCGGCGAGGCGCCGGCTCAGGGCCTCGATCACCGCCGGGACATGCTCGCGCGGTGCCAGCGCCCGGCGGATCGCCGTGCATTTCTGCCCGGCCTTGACGGTCATCTCCTTGGCGACCTCCTTGACGTAGAGGTCGAATTCCGGGCTGCCCGGCCCGGCATCGGGGCCGAGAATGGCCGCGTTGAGCGAATCACGCTCGGCGACGAAATGCACCGCCTCGCGGGCGATCACCGGGTGGCGCTGGAGCAGCTGCGCCGTGTCCGCCGAGCCGGTGAACGACACCACGTCCTGGCCGGTCAGGTGATCGAACAGGTCGCCGGTCGGGCCGACCACGCATTGCAGCGCGCCGTCGGGCAGGATGCCGGATTCGGCGATCAGCCGCACCAGGGCATGGGCGACGTAGGACGTGATCGTGGCGGGCTTCGTCACCACCGGCACGCCGGCGAGGATCGCGGGCGCGAGCTTTTCGAGCAGGCCCCAGCACGGGAAGTTGAAGGCGTTGATGTGGACGGCGCAGCCGTGGCGCGGCGTCATCACGTGGCGCCCGACGAAGCTGCCGCCGCGCGAGAGCGGCTCCACCGCCCCGTCGATCAGGAAGGTCGCGTTCGGGAGTTCCCGCCGCCCCTTCGAGGCGTAGACGAACAGGGTCCCGATGCCGCCGTCGATGTCGATCAGGTTGTCGGCGCGGGTCGCGCCGGTCTGGTGCGAGAGGGTGTAGAGCCCGTCACGGCGCTCGTTGAGGTAGGTCGCGAGCCGCTTCAGCATCTCGGCGCGCTGGTGGAAGGTGAGGCGGCGCAACGCCGGGCCGCCGACCCGGCGGGCATGGTCCAGCACCTCGCCCATCGCGAGCCCGCCGCCCGCGACCTCGGCCACCACCGCGCCGGTGACGGCGCTGCGGATGCCGGCCCAGTCTCCCCCCGGCGCGATCCAGCGCCCCTGGACGTAGCTCTCCAGCCGCATGGCGTCCTCCTGTTCGTTGGCGCCCATTATTGACCGACCGGCCGGTTGGTCAAGCAGGCGACGGAGGACTCGGCGGGAGGCGTCGCCGGGATGCGGATCTCTTCGGGAGGCCGGCCGCCGGGATGGCCCGGCGGCCGGCCTCGTCGCTCAGCCCGCCCGCGCGGCCGCCGCCACCGCGGTCACCGCCGTCATGTTGACGATGCCGCGAACCGTGGTGGTGTGGGTGAGGATGTGCACCGGGGCGGCCGCACCCAGCAGGATCGGCCCGACGCTGATGCCCTGGCCCGCCACCACCTTGAGGGCGTTGAGGGTGATGTTGGCGGCGTCGAGGTTCGGCATCACCAGGAGGTTGGCTTCCCCGGTGAGGCGCGATTCCGGAAACACCCGCTCCATCAGCGGTCGGCTCAGCGCCGCGTCGGCCTGCATCTCGCCCTCGACCTCGAGGTCGGGCTCGCGCTCGGTGATCAGCCGCAGCGCCTCGCGCATCTTGGAGGCGGAGGGGTTGCGGGCGGTGCCGAAGCTCGAATGCGAGACGAGCGCGACCCGCGGGGTCTGGCCGAAGCGGCGCATCTCGGCCGCCGCGAGCAGGGTCATGTCGGCGATCTCGTCCGAGGCCGGATCGAGGTGGATGTAGGGGTCGCAGATGAACAGCGTGTGGCGCGGCAGCTGCAGCAGGCTCATCGCGGCGAGCGCCCGCACCTTGGGCGCCATGCCGATCACCTCGCGCACGTGGCGCAGGTGGCTGTGGTAGGAGCCGGTGCCGCCGCAGAGCAGCCCCTGGACCTTGCCGAGATGGAGCAGCATCGCCCCGATGACGGTCGGGTTGCGCCGCGTCTCGGCGAGCGCCACCCCGCGCGAGAGCCCATGGCGCTTGCGCAGGGCGTAGTAGCCCTCGGTGGCCTCGGCCTGAAAAATCTCGTCGTCGAGGTCCTGCACGTCGACGTCGCGGCCGACCTCGATGCGAAGCCCCAGCGCCTTCATCTTGTCGGCGATGATCTCGCGGCGGCCGACCAGGACCGGGCGGGCGATCCCCTCGTCGACCACCACCTGGGCGGCGCGCAGCACCCGGTCGTCCTCGCCCTCGGCATAGGCGATACGGGTGCGCCCGGCCTCGGTCGCCGCCGCGAAGACCGGCTGCATCACCGTGCCGGAGGTGTAGACGCGGCTCTCCAGAGAGCGGCGATAGGCCTCGACGTCGAGCATCGGCTTCGTGGCGACGCCGCTCTCGGTGGCGGCGAGCGCCACGGCGGGCGCGACCTTGGTGATCAGCCGCGGGTCGAACGGGCGCGGGATCAGGTAGTCGGGCCCGAAGGCGATGTCCTGGGTGCCGTAGGCCGCCGTCACCACGTCTGACTGCTCGGCCCGCGCCAACTCGGCGATCGCCCGCACGGCGGCGAGCTTCATCTCCTCGTTGATCGTGGTCGCGCCGACGTCGAGCGCGCCGCGGAAGATGAACGGGAAGCACAGGACGTTGTTGACCTGGTTCGGGTAGTCCGACCGGCCGGTGGCGATGATCGCGTCGGGGCGCACGGCCTTCGCGGCTTCCGGCCGGATCTCCGGCTCGGGGTTGGCGAGCGCCAGGATCAGGGGCTTGTCGGCCATGCCCTTGACCATCTCGGGCGTCAGCGCGCCGGCGGCCGAGAGGCCGAGGAAGATGTCGGCGCCCGGCACCGCGTCGGCGAGCGAGCGCGCCTCGGTGACCTGCGCGTACTGCGCCTTCTGGGCGTCGAGGTTGTTGCGGCCCTGGTAGATCACGCCGCGGCTGTCGGTGACCAGCACGTTCGCCTTGTCGAGGCCGAGGCTGACCAGCAGGTTGAGGCAGGCGATGGCCGCCGCGCCGGCGCCCGAGCAGACGACGCGGACCTCGCCGATCTTCTTGCCCACCACCTCGAGGCCGTTGAGGATCGCGGCCGCCGCGATGATCGCGGTGCCGTGCTGGTCGTCGTGGAAGACCGGGATCTTCATCCGCTCACGCAGGCGGGTCTCGATCTCGAAGCACTCGGGCGCCTTGATGTCCTCGAGGTTGATGCCGCCGAAGGTCGGCTCCAGGCTCGCGATGATGTCGACGAGCTTGTCGGGATCGGTCTCGTCGATCTCGATGTCGAACACGTCGATGCCGGCGAACTTGCGAAACAGGCAGCCCTTGCCCTCCATCACCGGCTTGCCCGCGAGCGCGCCGATGTTGCCGAGCCCCAGCACTGCGGTGCCGTTCGAGATCACCGCCACGAGGTTGCCGCGGGAAGTGAGTTCCGCGGCCTGGGCCGGGTCCTTCTCGATGGCGAGGCAGGCGGCCGCGACGCCCGGCGAGTAGGCGAGCGCGAGATCGCGCTGCGTGATCATGTCCTTGGTCGGCAGCACCGCGATCTTCCCCGGGGTCGGGAAGCGGTGGTAGTCGAGGGCGGCCTTCTCGAATTGCTCGTCCACGGGGTGTCCTCCTGGCTGTCGGGATGGCGGCGCGTGGGCCCGTGTCCCGGCCTGCACCCTGCGCGGGCACCGATCGGGACGGGAGCGCTCGAGTTCGGGGCCTGATCCCGCCGGCTGATGGCGGGCAGGCAAGCTTGCGATTGAGGAACGCAGGGGCAGGGAGGTGCAAGTCCCGGCCCTGCCGCCTGTCGCGCTGGCAGTTACGCTGATGCCTCGACAGTCGTTCGAAGACGAAGTCCGGGGCCTCTCCTCTCCCGTAGGGTCAGGATATCGAATAGGGCGGACGAGGCGTCGGAGGAAGCCGTCACCCCGGCGGGCCAGCCGCTTTTGGTGTGGACGGCGGCTTCGATCGGGTCGCGGCGCAAGTGATCGAGAGCGATGCGCCGGATCAGGGCGAAGTTGCGCGCGGCCTTTTCGTTGCGCGCGAGGATTTCGTCTTCACGAAAGGCCCGGTCGAGCGGCCGATGCCGAACGCCCTCCATCGGCTCGTGTCATCGCGCGATCCGCGGGACTCTGGCTGGAGCGACGAGGCCGGGGCGCGTCACGCGGCGGGTCCGACGACGCGTCGTCGCGTCGGGTGCATTCGTGCTGCCGCGCAACCCATCGATGCGGGCGACGGCGCGTAGCGGCAACAGGCCCTGCCCGCACGGGGGAGGGCAGACGCGTCGTCCTCGTCTCCCCGCAGGCAGCCCTGTGCCCGCGGGGAGAGAGGAATGCCTGCCGCGAGACGCTTCAAGCAGAGCCCTTACGCCGGCACCTTCCCGTCCAGCTCGTCCTCGATATGCGCCCGCACGATCGCGTCGAAGTCGGGCTCGGCCTGGAAGCCCAGCTCCAGCGCCCGCCGGGCGTCGAAGGTGCGGGGCCAGCCGGCGACGATGCGCTCGATGGTGGGGTCGGGCTCGCGGCGGATGCGGGCGACCGCGGCGTCGCCGGCGGCCCGGCGCAGGGCCTCGATCTGCTCGGCCACCGTGGCGCCGACGCCCGGCATGGTCAGGTTGCGGCGGTCGCCGAGGCGCTTGGTGTCGATCGTCGCGGCGTGGATCAGGAAGCCGACCGCCGAGCGCGGCGAGGCGTGCCAATGGCGGACCTGGTCGGAGACCGGGAGCACCGCCTCCTGGCCGGCGAGCGGCTCGCGGATGATGCCCGAGAAGAAGCCCGAGGCCGCCTTGTTGGGCTTGCCGGGCCGCACGCAGATGGTCGGCAGCCGGATGCCGACGCCGTCGAAGATGCCCCGCCGCGAGTAGTCGGAGAGCAGCAACTCACCGATCGCCTTCTGGGTGCCGTAGCTGGTGAGCGGCGCCGTCAGGTACTCGTCGGGGATCGGCTCGGGCATCGGCGCGCCGAACACCGCCACCGACGAGGTGAAGACGAAGCGGGGCTTGTAGCCCTCGCCGATCGCCCGCACGGCGTCGTAGAGGCGGCGGGTGCCGTCGAGATTGATTCGGTAGCCCTTGTCGAAATCGGCCTCGGCCTCGCCCGACACGATGGCCGCGAGGTGGAAGATCACGTCCGGCCGGCCGGCGACGAGGCGCTCGGCCTCGCCGGGATCGGAGAAGTCGGAGGCCGAGAGCGAGACCGGGATCGCGGTGCCGGGCGGGGCTTCCGGCGGCACCACGTCGTGCAGGGTCAGGCGCGAGATGGTCTCGCCGCCCAAGCTGCCGTCCTTGACGAGCCGCGCCAGGAGCTTGCGGCCGACCATGCCGGCGGCGCCGAGGATGAGGATATGCATCGAAGGTCTCCCGTCCTCAGAGCGTGAAGCCGCCGTCGGCGACGTGGGTCTGGCCGGTGGTGAAGCGCGACTCGTCGGAGGCGAGGTAGACGGCGAGCGCCCCCATCTCCTCGGTGGTGCCGAGCCGGCCCATCGGCTGGCGGTCGATGAAGGCCTGGCGGGCGGCCTCGACCGTGGTCTTGTTCATCTCCGCCAGCGCCGCGATGCGCTCGTCGAGGGACGGCGACTGGATCGTGCCGGGGCAGATCGCGTTCGCCCGCACGCCGCTGCGGATGAAGTCCCGCGCCACCGCCTTGGTGAGGCCGACCACCGCCGCCTTCGAGGCGCCGTAGACGTAGCGGTTGGGCGCCGTGGCATCGGCGCCGACCGCCGACGCGATGTTGACGATCGAGCCGTTGCCGCGCTCCAGCATGCCGGGCAGGAAGGCCCGGATGGTGCGGTGCATCGAGCGCACGTTGAGGTCGAACGCGAGCTCCCACTCGGCGTCGGTGCAGTCGAGGATGGTGCCGTGATGGACGAAGCCCGCCGCGTTCACCAGCACGTCGACCCGCCCGGCCCGGCCCGCGAACTCCGCCACCGCGGCGTCCGAGCGCACGTCGAGGGAGGAGGGGAGGGCGCCCGCCAGCCCGTCGAGCTTGCCCGCGTCGAGGTCGGTCGCCAGCACCTCGGCGCCCTCGGCCAGGAACGCCGCCGCGATGGCGCGGCCGATTCCCTGTCCCGCCGCCGTCACGACCGCGCGTTTCCCCGTCAGCCGTCCCGCCATGTCTCATCCTCCCGTCGTGTCGTGCCCCGCTCGATCGGCGTGGCTTGGTCTGTCGCTCAGCCGAGGCGCTTGTGCATGTGCACCAAGCGCCGGTCGGGCAGGGTCTCGACCCGCGCCGTGGCGTAGCCCCGCCGGGCGTACCAGTCGATGTTCCGCACGAGCCTGTCCCCGGTGTAGAGGCGCAGCTCTGTCAGGTCGAGGTCCCGCGCCCGGCTCTCGGCCGCCGCCAGCAGGGCGTTGCCGAGGCCCGAGCCCTGATGCGCCGGATCGACCGCGACGCTCCAGACCATCAGGTGATCGGGCTGCGGATCGAGCACCAGGGCGCCGGCTGGGGCGCCTTCGTGGTCGGCGAGCCAGACCTCGTAGCGCGCGAGCACCTCGGCGGCGGGGGTGAGGAGCGGCACCGGCTCGACGCCGAGCAGCGGACGGTTCGGTGCGTAGGCGGCCTCCTGCAGGGCCGCGAGGGCGCCTTCGTCGGCGGTGGTCGCCCGGCGCAAGCCGTGCCCCGGGATCGTCGCCCGGTTGAGCGCGCCGAGGCGCAGGGACTGGCCGCCCTCGAGGTTTTCGGGCGAGAGCCAGCGGTCGAAGCCCTGGCGGATCTGCGGCCACTCGCCGTCGAGCATCGAGAACCACGTCGTGTCGCGGTTGCGGCCCTTCACGATCACCGCCTGGCGAAACAGGCCCTCGTAGGAGAAGCCGAGGCGCTGCGCGGCGCCGCGCGAGGGCGCGTTGAGGGCGTTGCACTTCCACTCGTAGCGGCGATAGCCGAGGTCGAAGACGTATCCGGCGAGGAGCCGCATCGCCTCGGTGGCGCCGGGGGTCCGCTGGAGCGCCGGGGTGTACAGGATGTGGCCAACCTCGATCACCCGGTTGGCCCGGTCGATCCGCATCAGGGCGGCGTGGCCGACGGCCTTGCCCGTCCGCGCGTCCAGGATGGCGTAGAACAGCGGATCGGCGGAGGCCGCGCAGCCCGCCAGGTAGGCCTGGAAGTCCGCGGGATCGGAGAACGGCCCGGCCGGCATGTACTGCCACAGGGCTTGCCGATCGGCACCGACCGCGCCCTCGGCGAGGTCGGGCCCATGGGCTGCCGCATCGAGGGGCACGAGCGTGACGTGGCGCCCGTCGAGGCGGATGGGTTCCGGCGCCGGGGCGGAGCCGCTCGCCGTGACGGGATGGCCGATCGGCAGGCCGGTGGCGGGATCGCGGTCGGGGGTCATGCGGGGTCCCGGTCCTCGTCTCTGTCTTTCAGGTCCTGGCGGAAGAAGCCGTTGATCTCCGAGAAGCTGACCGAGCCGTCGAAGCCGCCGAAGCTGCCCTCGTCGTGGATGCGCCGCGCCGCCCGGATGAAGCCGGTCCAGGCCGCCCGCGCCAGGGACGAGCCGACGCTGATCCGGCGCACGCCGAGTGCTTCGATATCCGCGACCTTGAGGCCCGGATTGGTGCTCATCAGGATGTTGACCGGCACCGGCGCCAGGGCCTCGACGAGCGTCCGGATCTCCTCGCGGCGCTTCGGGCCCGGCGCGAAGACCACGTCGGCGCCGGCCTCGGCATAGGCCTGGAGCCGGCGGATCGCCTCCGGCAGCGGCTCGGCATGGCCGGTGAGGTAGCATTCGGCCCGGCCGGTCAGCATCACGTCGGCGCCCGCGGCGTCGATCGCCGCGCGGGCGGCGCGGATGCGCTCGGTGCCCTCGGCGATGTCGTAGAGCGGCCGGGCGGGATCGCCGGTGGCATCCTCGATCGACAGGCCGGCGACCCCGGTGGCGACGCAGGCCGCCACGTTGCGGGCGACGCCCTCGGGGTCGTGCGCGTAGCCGGATTCGAAGTCGGCGTTCACCGGCAGGTCGGTGGCGGCGACGATCTCGGCGATGTGAGCCAGCATCGCGTCGACCGGCACCGCCCAGTCGGTGTCCGGGAGCGCCCGGGTGAAGGCGAAGCCCGAGCTGGTGGTGGCGAGCGCCGGGAACCCCATCGCCCCGAGGTAGCGGGTGGTGCCGATGTCCCACGGGTTCGGCATCACGAAGCAGCCGGAGGCGTGGAGCCGCCGGAAGGCGGCGCGGCGTGCGGCGAGATCGGTCATCGGGGCTCCCCTCCGGGTTCCGGATTCTTCCTCACACGCCGCGAGCGCGGCTGTAAATCGCCCGGGCGGGCGAATTCTTTCCTGCCGGCATGTCGGGCCGGACCACGATCCGAGCCGGCCGGACAAGGCACGGAAAAACCCCCTCTCCCCGCCCGCGGGGAGAGGGGGAGATGCGCACCCGCCGGCGGGATCCGGGAACCGGACGCCTTAGTGGTTGTCGCGCGGCACGCCGTGGGTCTGCGCGATGCGCTGGAAAGCCTCCGAGCCCTTGAGGATCATGCCCTCGGAGAGCTGGTCGACCATCGCGCGCTGGATCGCCTGCCAGGGGGTCTGGCTCGCCGGGTAGGCGTAGCCGCCCCGGGCCGCGAGGTCCTCGCGGCGGCGCGCGATCTCCTCCTCGGGGAGCAGGATGTCGGCGGTGCGCTTGTTGAGGTCGATCCGGACCCGGTCGCCGTTCTGGAGCAGGGCGAGGCCGCCGCCGGCCGCGGCTTCCGGCGAGGCGTTGAGGATCGAGGGCGTGCCCGAGGTGCCGGACTGGCGCCCGTCGCCGATGCAGGGCAGCGACAGCACGCCCTTGCGGATCAGCTCGCCCGGGGGCTGCATGTTCACGACCTCGGCCGCGCCCGGATAGCCGATCGGCCCGGCGCCGCGCATGATCAGCACCGTGTGCTCGTCGATCTCCAGCGCCGGGTCGTCGATGCGGTGGTGGTAGTCCTCCGGCCCGTCGAACACCACGACCCGGCCCTCGAAGGCGTAGGGGTCCTCGGGGTTGGCGAGGTAGCGGTCGTAGAACTCGCGGCTGATCACGCTGGTCTTCATGATCGCGGAATCGAACAGCGAGCCCTTGAGGTTGAGGAAGCCGGCGCGCTCGCGCATCGGCTCGCCGTAGGGCTTGATGACGTCGCGGTCCCAGGTGTGGGCGCCCTGGCAGTTCTCCGCCACGGTGCGGCCGTTGCAGGTCAGCGCCTCGCCGTGGAGCTTGCCGGCCTCGAGCAACTCCGACATCACCGCCGGCAGGCCGCCGGCGCGATAATATTCCTCGCCGAGATACTGGCCGGCGGGCTGCATGTTGACGAGGAGCGGGATGTCGTAGCCGACGCGCTCCCAGTCGTCGCAGGAGAGCGGCACGCCGATCAGCTTGGCGATCGCGTTGATGTGGATCGGCGCGTTGGTCGAGCCGCCGATGGCGGTGTTGGCGACGATCGCGTTCTCGAACGCCTCGCGGGTCAGGATGTCGGAGGGCTTCAGATCCTCCCACACCATGTCGACGATGCGCTGGCCGGTGGCGTAGGCGGCCTGGCCCCGCTCGCGGTAGGGCGCGGGGATCGCCGCCGAGCCCGGCAGCGCCATGCCGAGCGCCTCGGCCAGCGCGTTCATGGTCGAGGCGGTGCCCATCGTGTTGCAATGCCCGGTCGAGGGCGCCGAGGAGGCCACGATGTCGAGGAACTGATGGTAGTCGATGTCGCCCGCGGCGTGGCGCTCGCGAGCCTTCCACACCACGGTGCCCGAGCCGGTGCGCTCGCCGCGGCTCCAGCCGTTCAGCATCGGGCCGACATTGAGCGAGATCGTCGGGATGTTCACGGTGGCGGCCGCCATCAGGCAGGCCGGCATGGTCTTGTCGCAGCCGGTGAGCAGCACGACGCCGTCGAGGGGATAGCCGTACAGCACCTCGACCAGCGACAGGTAGGCGAGGTTGCGGTCGAGGGACGCCGTCGGCCGCTTGCCGGTCTCCTGGATCGGATGGCACGGGAACTCGAACGCCACGCCGCCGGCCGCCGTGATGCCCTCGCGCACGCGTTTGGCGAGCTCGAGGTGGTGGCGGTTGCACGGCGACAGGTCGGAGCCGGTCTGGGCGATGCCGATCAGCGGCTTGCCGCCGCGCAGCTCGCCGACGGTCAGGCCGAAATTGAGGTAGCGCTCGAGGTAGAGCGCGGTCATGCCCGGGTTGTCCGGGTTGTCGAACCAGAGGCGCGAACGCAGGCGGCTGGCGTCGATGCGGGGGCGCGGCGTCTGGGCCATGGCGGGGTCGTCCTTCCCGAATCCGTTCTTGTCGAGAACCGTTCTCGGGAAGCTATGGACCCGGCCGGTGCAGGAAGGCAACACCGTCGCGTGCATGCCGGGACCCCCGCTTCCTGCGACCCCGACGAGCCTAAAGTTTGTCGCGCGGCCGCTGTCGCAACGCCGTCGAGCGGTGCTATGAGGCCGGCTGAACCATACCGCTCGATCGTTCGGGGGAGCCGCCCAATGAGCCAAGAGAAGACGTCCAACCCGCTGGTGCCGATCGCCATCGTGGTGTCGATCCCGGTCCTCGTCTGCCTGATCATCATGCTGACCGACCAGGGCATCGAGCGCTCGCTGCTCTGGGCCGCGATCAAGACCGGCATCATCCTGATCGTGCTCGGCGGCGCGCTGTCGTTCGGCGTCAGCCGGCTCTCCGAGCGCAACGGCTCGCGCTAAGCGGATTTCGCCGAAGCGGTTACCGGTTCGGCGCCGAAAATCCGCGACGGACCAAGAACCTAGGCAGACTTGTGTTGGCCTGCCAGCGCAAGTCTGCTTAGAGTGCTTCACGATTGCAATGCAATCGCGAACCTCTCTAAGTCTTTGTTTTGTCGCATTTTCTGCAACGAACCGGTTTCCACTTCGTCGGAAAATGCTCTGGAGCCCGGACCACCCGTCCCGACGGCACGGGAAGGCCGCGGGACCCTGACGCCGCGGCGGCGGGGCCCGATCCCGCCGCACCGGGCGTCCTTCGAGGAAACGAGAGAAGCCCATGCCCGTCGTCGTCCCCGCCTTCTCGCGCATCGGGGAGGAGAACGCCTTCGCGGTCCTCGCCCGCGCCACGGCGCTGGCCCAGGCCGGCCGCGACGTGATCAATCTCGGCATCGGCCAGCCCGACATGCCGACCCCGCCCCACGTCGTCGAGGCGGCGGTGAAGGCGCTGCAGGACGGGCACCACGGCTACACCCCGGCGACCGGCATCCTGCCCTTGCGCGAGGCGGTGTCGCGCGACCTCGACCGGCGCTTGGGCGTCCAGGTCTCGCCCGACAGCGTGATGATCGTGCCGGGCGGCAAGGTCACCATGTTCATGGCGATCCTGATGTTCGGCGAGCCGGGGGCCGAGATCCTGTACCCGGATCCGGGCTTCCCGATCTACCGCTCGATGATCGAGTTCACCGGCGCGACGCCGGTGCCGGTGCCGATCCGCGAGGCGAACGGCTTCGCCTTCTCGGCCGAGGAGACGCTGGGGCTGATCACCCCACGCACCCGGCTGCTGATCCTCAATTCCCCCGCCAACCCGACCGGCGGCGTGACCCCGAAGGCCGAGATCGACACGCTCGTCGCCGGTCTCGCGGCGCACCCGGACGTCGCGATCATGTCGGACGAGATCTACGGCACGATGACCTACGACGGCGAGCGCCACCACACGCTGCTCGCCTATCCGGAGATTCGCGACCGCCTGATCTATCTCGACGGCGCCTCGAAGACCTACGCGATGACCGGCTGGCGCCTCGGCTGGTCGGTGTGGCCGGCGCCGCTCTACGACGCCGCCCGCAAGCTCGCGGTGAACTCGTTCTCCTGCGTCAACGCCGCGACCCAATGGGCCGGCATCGCGGCCCTCGACGGACCGCAGGACTGCGTCGCCGCGATGATGGCCGAGTTCGACCGCCGCCGCCTCCTGGTGGTCGAGGGGCTGAATCGCCTGCCGGGCGTCTCCTGCATCACCCCGAAGGGCGCCTTCTACGCCTTCCCGAACATCGGGCAGACCGGCTGGAAGGCCAAGGCGCTCGCCTCGGCGCTCCTGGAGGAGGCCGGCGTCGCGACGATCGGCGGGCCGGATTTCGGCGTCCACGGCGAGGGCTACCTGCGCCTGTCCTACGCCAACTCGGCGGAGAACATCTCTCGCGCCCTGGAGCGGATCGGGGCGTTCCTGGAGCAGAACCGGCGCTGAGAGCCCGGTCGACAGGAGCGACGACGGTTCGAGATCGGGCGAAGCCGACCTGCAGGCGCCCGAAGGATTTCCGCCTGCTTCGTTCCGGGACGAATAAAGCCGGGATCCCCTCTCCCGCACGGGAGAGGGGAGATGCGCCTTGTCTTTTTTCCGATGAATCAAGCGGAAATCGGAACAGTCGATCGCGAGCGTCTCGGGGCGAGGCCGCAAGACCGGCGAATACCGGCAGAAACGCGCATGGCTCGCGCAGGACGCAGCGACCGGCATCGCAGCAGCAACGGCACGAAAACGATAGTGGATGATGATGGCTGCCGATGAGGCCGTCGTCACCCCGAAGGGTGGAATGGCGCTCCCAAGGGGACTCGAACCCCTGTTTTCGCCGTGAGAGGGCGACGTCCTAGACCGCTAGACGATGGGAGCTGACCGGCCGGACCACGAACGACAGGTCTTCGCGAGGAAAACCGGAACTTCGTCCGTCGTCAGGAAACCCGTGGCGCTCCCAAGGGGACTCGAACCCCTGTTTTCGCCGTGAGAGGGCGACGTCCTGGACCGCTAGACGATGGGAGCTTGCCGGCGGGATGGCGGCGGTATAGCGACGGGCCTGGACGGGCACAAGCCCGAAATCGTATCCCGGCGGCGTTTCCGGAGACGCGACGGGAGAGATGGGTTTGAGCGACGGCGAAGTGCGGGAGGACGTGATCCCGCCGGGGGAGGGGAGCGAGCGCCTGGACCGGGCCCTGGCGCGGTTGTGGCCGGACCTGTCGCGCAGCCGCCTGCAGGCGCTGATCCGCGAGGGCCAGGTGACGCTGGACGCGGCCCCTGCGGGCGACCCCTCCGCCAAGGTCGTGGGCGGCCAGCGCGTCGCCGTGACGGTGCCGGCGCCGCGACCGGCCGAGCCGGAGCCGGAGGCCCGCGACCTCGCGGTGGCGTACGAGGACGACGACCTGATCGTCATCGACAAGCCGGCCGGCCTCGTGGTGCATCCGGGGGCGGGCAACGACAGCGGCACCCTGGTCAACGCGCTGCTGGCCCATTGCGGCGCCAGCCTGTCGGGCATCGGCGGCGTCGCGCGGCCCGGCATCGTCCACCGCCTCGACAAGGACACGACCGGCCTGATGGTCGTGGCCAAGACCGACCTCGCCCACCAGGACCTCTCGGCGCAGTTCGCCGATCACGGCCGCACCGGCCCGCTGGAGCGGGCCTACCTGGCGCTGGTCTGGGGCGTGCCCGACCCCGCCAACGGCACGATCGACGCGGCGCTCGCCCGCTCGGAGCGCAACCGGGAAAAAATCGCGGTGGTGCGCGAGGGCCGCGGGCGCCACGCGATCACCCATTACCGCACCGAGGACGTGCTCGGAGCGCGCGAGGCGGTCGGCCTGGTGCGCTGCCGGCTCGAGACCGGGCGCACCCACCAGATCCGCGTCCACCTCGCCCATCGCGGCCACCCGCTGCTCGGCGACGCGGTCTACGGCGCGGCGTTCCTCACCAAGGCCAACCGCCTGGAGCCGGAGGCCCGCCAGGCCCTCGCCGATCTCGGGCGCCAGGCGCTGCACGCCGCGCTCCTCGGCTTCCGCCATCCCCGCAGCGGCGAGACGCTGCGGTTCGAGAGCCCGCCGCCGGCCGACATGGCCCGGCTCATCGCCGCGCTGACCCCGTAGTACGGGCTCTCCGCGCCGGGCGACGGGGACGAAAGTCCCCGCTCGTACGTTCTCTATGCAGGGATACCCGACAGGGACGGCGCCCGCCCCGCCCGGGCGGTCGTCCGGAGCGTGCGCGACCGCACGCGGCGAACCGCCACGGCCGCACCAAACGGCCCCTCGCGCGTTAGTGGCGACACCCGTCGCTACCCGGCTGTGCCGTGCTCTGCTAAGAAGGCGGATCGAACGGCCGGCCAACGGGAGGCCGTTCGCGCTCGCCTGACCGAGGGGAGCTTTGAGGAGGTTGGAATGGCTGCTGCACTTCCCGTGCTCGCCAATGAAGGGGGCCTGTCGCGCTACCTGGACGAGATCCGCCGGTTCCCGATGCTGGAGCCGACGGAGGAGTACATGCTCGCCAAGAGCTGGCGCGAACACGGCGACCGCGACGCCGCCCACAAGCTCGTGACCTCCCACCTGCGGCTCGTGGCCAAGATCGCCATGGGCTATCGCGGCTACGGCCTGCCGATCGGCGAGGTGGTGTCCGAGGGCAATGTCGGCCTGATGCAGGCCGTCAAGCGCTTCGACCCCGACAAGGGCTTCCGCCTCGCCACCTACGCGATGTGGTGGATCAAGGCGGCGATTCAAGAATACATCCTGCGCTCGTGGTCGCTCGTGAAGATGGGCACGACCGCGAACCAGAAGAAGCTGTTCTTCAACCTGCGCAAGGCCAAGGGCCGGATCTCCGCCCTCGACGAGGGCGACCTGCGCCCCGATCAGGTCAAGCAGATCGCCACCCGCCTCGGCGTGCCCGAGCAGGACGTGATCGACATGAACCGTCGCCTCGGCGGCGACGCGTCGCTCAACTCCCCCTTGCGCGAGGAGGGCGAGGGCGAGTGGCAGGACTGGCTCGTCGACGACAGCCCGACCCAGGAGACGGTGCTCGCCCGCGAGCAGGAGGGGCAGAACCGCCTCGCCGCCCTCAAGGACGCGCTGGGCGTGCTCAACCCGCGCGAGCGCCGGATCTTCGAGGCCCGGCGGCTGGCCGACGACCCGATCACGCTCGAGGACCTCTCGAGCGAGTTCGGCGTCTCCCGCGAGCGGGTGCGGCAGATCGAGGTGCGGGCCTTCGAGAAGGTGCAGGACGCGGTCAAGCGCAACCTCGCCTCCCGCGAGGCGCCGCGGGCGGGGGTGCCGGCTTAAGGGCCGGTACCGGCCATCGGAACTGGCCCGCATGGGCCGGCACCGGTCGGCCCCGATCTGCAGGATCGGCCTAGATCTGCGAGATCGGCCTCATCCCATCGGCACGAAGGCCGAGAGGCCGATCAGCACCAGCGGCATCGCCACCAGCGCCAGCACGGTCTGCACCGCCGTGATCCCGGCCATCAGCGGCGCGTCGCCGCCGAGCTGGCGGGCCAGGATGTAGGCCGAGGACGCCGTCGGCAGCACCTGGAACAGCACGGCCGTGGTCAGAGCCGGCCCGTGCAGCCCGAGGCCGAACGCCATCAGCACGGTCGCGGCCGGCATCGCCAAAAACTTCATCGCCGAGGCCGAGGCCACCGGCCCGACCCAGCTCCGCGCCCCCGAGAAGTCGAGGGCGGCGCCGACGCAGAGGAGGCCGATCGGCAGCGAGGCGGCGCCGAGGCTGCGCAGAGCCGGCTCCAGCCCCGGCGGCAGGCCTCCGCCGAGGAGCTGGACCGCCATGCCGGCGAGCGACGACACGATCAGCGGGTTCGTCGCCAACTGCCGGGCGACGGCGCGCGGCGTCAGCCGCGCCGCGCCGTGGCGGGCGAAGACCAGCACGCACAGGACGTTGACGGTGGGCACGATCGCCGCGTTGCAGATCGCCGCGAGCGCGATGCCCTTCGGCCCGAACAGCCCGGCGGCGAGCGTCAGCCCGACGTAGTTGTTGAAGCGCACGCTGCCCTGGAACACCGAGGTGAAGGCCGGCCCGTCGACCCGGAGGAAAGGCCGCAGGGCGACGACGAGGCCCGCGACGACGAGCGTCGACAGGATCAGCGTCAGAGCCAGCGCGCCCACCGGCACCGCCTCGACCCGGGCGGTGGCCAGGCTGTGGAAGAACAGGCTCGGCAGCAGCACGAAATAGCCCAGCCGCTCGGCTTGCGGCCAGAACGCGTCGGCGAGGAAGCGGCGGCGGCGCAGGGCGAAGCCGAGGGCGGTGAGGAGCACGACCGGCAGGAGGGCCAGCAGGACGGCGCCGGTCATGAGGGGATCGTCAATGCAGGGGTGCCTTCGGCGGGAGGGTCGGCCGGTCGTCCGGCGTCACCGCAGGCTTAGCCCGGACGAGCGCTGTCTCCCATGCGGGCCCAGAGCGGGCGGCCATGCGCTCCCGGCGGGCGATCCGCCGCGGGCGCCGCGCGAATCGCCGCCGGACGCGGTCGAGCCCGCCTGCACAGGCCGGTCATGCCGCCGGGCGACCGACCTAGGTCGAACGACCGTCGTGTAATTCGATTGAGCATAAATTGTTCATCCGAGTTTTGTTCCCGCGTGGCCGACGATCTTGCGGCTTCGTGGTATCGAGCAAGATCGATTGTGCTGCCGATTACCCATCATTAGCAATTTTTTAGATGATGAAAATTATGCGGTTCGGATCCCACGGAGCGGTATCATGGCCGGCCTGCACAACATCAAGATCCTGCATAAGCTCGTCGGCGTGATCGCGCTGATCGGCGCCATCGTCGGCGGCTGCATCTGGTACGCGCAGGCGCGCATGACCGACATCGACGACGCCTACAGCCTGTTCCTCGTGCGGGAGGCCCGCGCCGTCGCCACCGCACGGCGCCTCAACCGCGTCGTCTTCGAGCTCAACTACAACGTCTACCGCATCATCGCCGAGACCGACGCGCAGGAGATGCGGCAGGCCGATGCGGCCTTCGAGGCCGCCCTGCCCGAGGTCGACCAGATGCTCGGCGACCTGCGCCGGGAAGCCCCGACCTTCACGACCCGGACCGACGAGCAGGCCGCGCGCATCGCCCGCTTCGTCGAAGCCGTGGCGGAGGTGCGCCGCCTCGGCCTCGCCAAGCGGAACGCCGAGGCCCTCGCCCTCGTGCACCGGGAGGTCGACCCGACCTTCAGGGCGATGGTCGCGGGCGCCTCCAAGCTGTCCGAGGACATCCGGGTCTACATGGAGAAGAGCTCGGACGAACTGACCGACCAGACCAACGCCACCCGCCGCAGCCTGATGGCCTTCAGCGCCGCGGGCCTGTTCGTCGGGCTCCTGGCGGCGCTTCTCGTCAGCCTGTTCGGCATCACCCGTCCGCTCGGGCGGCTCGTCGCGGTGCTGCAGCGCATGGCCGGCGGCGACGCCGAGGCCGAGATCGCGGAGGCGGCGCGCGGGGACGAGATCGGCGCCGTCGGCCGTGCCGTCCAGGACATCAAGGCGATGGTGGCCCGCAAGGCGGCCGAGCAGGCCGAGATCGAGCGGATCGCCGAGGAGGCGGCTGCCCGCGAGCGCAAGCGCACGATGGTCGAGCTCGCCGACGGGTTCGAGCGGGCGGTGGGCGGCATCGTCGGCGTCGTTTCCTCCTCCGCCACCGAGCTGCAGGCGACCGCCCAGCAGATGACCTCGACCGCCGCCGAGACCGCGTCACAGTCGACCACGGTCGCGGCCGCCGCCGAGGAGGCCGCCGCCAACGTCAACACCGTGGCGGCCGCGGCGGAGGAACTCGGCGCCGCCGTGCAGGAGATCGGCCGCCAGGTCGCCGGCTCGGCCGATCTCGCCCGGTCCGCCGTGACCGAGGCCGACCGGACCTCGCAGCTGGTACAGGAGCTCAGCCGGGCCGCCGAGCAGATCGGCGCCATGGTGGGCATGATCTCCGGCATTGCCGGCCAGACCAACCTTCTGGCGCTCAACGCCACGATCGAGGCGGCCCGGGCCGGCGAGGCGGGCCGCGGCTTCGCGGTGGTCGCCGCCGAGGTCAAGGAGCTCGCCAGCCAGACCGCCAAGGCGACCGAGGAGATCGGCCAGCGCATCGGCCAGGTGCAGGGCGTGACCGCCCAG
>NZ_JAZFXT010000033.1:0-68516 GCF_036448855.1 Methylobacterium ajmalii | reverse complement strand
TCTTCTTGTAGCGCTCCTCCATCTCGCGCACCGCCCATTTGAGGGCGATGACCGCCTTCTTGGGGTCGGTGACGACGGGAGAGAGCAGGTGCGGGATGCCGTCGTAGACCGACAGCTCCAGCATCTTCGGATCGACCATGATCAGGCGGCACTCTTCCGGGGTCATCCGGTAGAGCAGCGACAGGATCATGGTGTTGATGGCGACCGACTTGCCCGAGCCGGTGGTGCCGGCCACCAGCAGGTGGGGCATGCGGGCGAGATCGGCGATGATCGCCTCGCCGCCGATGTTTTTCCCCAAGCAGAGCGCGAGCTTCTGCTTGGTCTCGGCGAAGGCCGGGGAGGCGAGGAGCTCGCGCAGGTACACCGTCTCGCGACGCGCATTCGGCAGCTCGATGCCGATGGCGTTGCGGCCCTGCACGACCGCGACGCGGGCCGAGATCGCCGACATCGAGCGGGCGATGTCGTCGGCGAGCGAGATGACGCGGCTCGACTTGGTCCCGGGCGCCGGCTCCAGTTCGTAGAGCGTCACGACGGGGCCCGGGCGCACGGCGAGAATCTCGCCGCGCACGCCGAAATCCTCCAGCGTCGATTCGAGCAGGGTGGCGTTCTGCTCCAGCGCGTCGGTCGAGACCGCGGCGCTCGGCGCCGGGTGGCGCGGCTCGGCCAAGAGCGTCAGCGCGGGCAGATCGTAGGAATCCGGCGAGGCCGGCCCGGGCGCCGGGGCTCGGCGGGTCTGGATCGGAGACGGAGGGGGCGCGACCCGGCCGCGGGGTGCGGCCTCGGCGGCGAGCCCGTCCTCGTCGTCCTCCGGCTCGTCCTCGAAGGCCGGCTCGGCCCGGCGCGGGGCGCCATCCGCGAAGACCGGCTCGCGCCGCCCGCCCTTGGCCGGAGATTTGGGCGCCCCCTTGGCGCCGGGGCGCGCGGGCGCCTCGGCCTCGGGCTCGTCCCAGGCCTCGCCGTCGCCGGGCTCGGCGAAGGCGCGGCGGGCGGCGAGCGCGGGCGAGTTGCCGGCATAGGGATCGTGGCCGGCCTGGCGCCAGGAGCCGTCGCGGATCGAATCGACCCGCTGGGTCACCGCCGCCTTGGCGCTCATCGCGAGGTGCGCCAGCGCCCCCAGGGAGGCGAGGCCGATCCCGGGCGATTCGTCGTCGTGCGAGGCCGCCGGGCCCCGGCGGCCCTGGCGCTCGTCGTAGCGGCTCACCACCGGGGCGTAGCTCTCCGCCTCGTCGTCCCCGTCCTCGTCCTCGATCAGGCCGAAGCCGCAGGAGCCGGTCAGGCTGATCACCGCGACCGCGGCGTAGAGAAAGCCCGCGAAGGCCCCGGCCGGCCCGGCGATCGCCTTGGCGGCGCCGAGCAGCGCGTCGCCGGCGACGCCGCCGAGGCCGGTCGGCAGCGGCCAGCGCGCGGTCGGCGGCAGCGCGCTCGCCATGCCGCTCGCCGCCCCGAAGCCGATGATCCAGAGCACGATCCGCAGCTGCATCCGGGCGAGGCGGTGGGTGCGCAGCAGCCGCATGCCCCACACGGCCGGGGGCAGCGCGAAGGCCAGCGCCCCGAGCCCCAGGAGCTGCATGCCGAGATCCGACACCACCGCGCCGCCGAAGCCGAGCAGGTTGCGGGCGGCGCGCGAGGTGGCGTGGTTGAGGCTCGGGTCGTCGATCGACCAGGTCGCCAGGGCGACGGTGAAGCACGCCGCCCCGACGAGCAGGGCGAGGCCGGTGACCTCCGTCGCCCGCCGCGTCAGGAACGCGCGGAGCGTGTCGATGAGGCCATCGTAGGGCGATGCCGAGCGACGAAGCGAACGCATGCGGGACGATACCGGGTACGCGGAACTGGACCGTGAGGATGGGGCGGTGCGGTTAATGGTGGTTTAAGGCTAACCGGATCTTGCAACTTGGCCGGAGGGTGGCGGGAAGGTGCTGGCTCTGCTGGACTTTTCCGGGCGACCGGATCAAATCCCGTCATGAACGCGTGAGGCGCCCCTGCCCGCTCCCGTCCTGTCCGATCCCGAGACCGCGCGGGCGGCACGGATCGTCGTACGGCACCTCGTTGGGCGCGACCCGGTGAAGGACGTCGTGCTGTTCGGCAGCCGCGCCCGCGGCACGCATGATGATGACAGCGATGCCGCCCTCGCCGTGATCCTGAGCGGTCCGACCGGCGAGCGCTACCGGATCGCCGGCGAGATGGCGGAGATCGCCTTCACGGTGATGCTGGAAACGGGCGTCCTGGTGCAGGCCGTCCCGCTCTGGAAGGACGAGTTCGAGCGGCCGGAGGCCTTCAGCAATCCGGGGTTGATCGCCGCGATCAAGCGGGACGGGCTTCGCTTGTGCCCGGGCGAGCCACTCCTGCCCGCTACTTGCAGAAAGCCGAGCGAGCGGCGCGATCGGCCCGGATGCTTCTCGCGGCCGGCGATCTCGATGGCGCGTGCAATCGTGCGTACTACTCGATGTTCGATGCGGCCCAGGCAGCATTGCTGGCTCCGGGGCATGCTGTCGCCGGGTCCGGAAGCGAGACCCATTGCAGCCTGATCGCGGCCTCCGGGAGGGACCTGGTTCAGACCGGGTACGTCGACGCCGTCTTCTGACGGGCGCGCCACCGTGTGCATGAAATCAGGATGCCGGCCGATTGTACCGCGGAGCCGCCCGGCCAGGACGAGGCAGCTTGGGCTGTCGCTCGGGCAGAAGCCTTGCTCGTGGAGTTGCGATCCAAGATCGGGTCCTGAGGACCGCCGTGCTTCCGTGAACCGCTGACGACCGGTCGGTTCAAATCGACGAGAGCCCCGGTGCAACGGCACCGGGGCTCTTTCTACGCATGTGCTCTGCGGCATGTGCGGCCGGGGCGCACCCGCCCCGGCCGCCGAGCCTCAGTAGTTGTAGGCCCGCTCGCCGTGATCGGCGAGGTCGAGGCCCTCGCGCTCCTCGTCCTGCGTCACCCGCAGGCCGACGACCACGTCGACGATCTTGTAGAGGATCGCCGAGCCGACGCCCGACCAGACGATGGTGAAGCCGACTGCCTTGGCCTGGGCCAGGAAGGCCGGGCCGAACTCGTAGGCCGCGGCGACGAGCTCGCCGGGCTTCGCGGCGTAGTCCGGGGCGCCGACGCCGCCGAGCGCCGGGTTGACCAGGATGCCGGTGGCGAGCGCGCCCAGGATGCCGCCGACGCAGTGCACGCCGAAGACGTCGAGGGAGTCGTCGTAGCCGAGCGCGTTCTTGACGGTCGAGCACATCACGAAGCAGACGGCGCCGGCGACGAGGCCGAGCACGATGCAGCCCATCGGGCCAGCGAAGCCGCAGGCCGGGGTGACGGCGACGAGGCCGGCGACCGCGCCCGAGAGCATGCCCAGCAGCGAGGGCTTGCCCTTGGCGGCCCACTCGACGAGGAGCCAGGACAGGCCGGCCGCCGCGGTGGCCACGAAGGTGTTGATCATCGCGAGCGCGGCCGAGCCGTTGGCCTCCAGGTTGGAGCCGGCGTTGAAGCCGAACCAGCCGACCCACAGCAGCGAGGCGCCGATCATCGTCATGGTGAGCGAGTGCGGGGCGAGCAGGTCGCGGCCGTAGCCGATGCGCTTGCCGAGCATCAGGCAGCCGACGATGCCGGCGATGCCCGCGTTGATGTGCACCACGGTGCCGCCAGCGAAGTCGAGGGCGCCCCACTTGAACAGCAGGCCGGCATCGGCGTTGACGGCGTCGAGCGCGTCCTGGGCCGCCTTCTTGGAGGCCTCGTCGGTGGCCGCCGCCAGCGCCTTGGCGGCGTTGCCGACCGCATCCGGGCCGCCCCAGTACCAGACCATGTGGGCCATCGGGAAGTAGATGAACACCAGCCACAGCAGGCTGAACAGCATCAGGGCCGAGAACTTCATCCGCTCCGCGAAGGCGCCGACGATCAGTGCCGGGGTGATCATCGCGAACGTCATCTGGAAGCAGATGTAGACGTATTCGGGGATGACGACGCCGTTCGAGAAGGTGGCGACGGTCGAGTTGGCGTCGACGCCGCGCAGGAACGCCTTCGAGAAGCCGCCGACGAAATCGTTGAGGCCGCCGCCGTTGGTGAAGGCGAGGCTGTAGCCGAAGAACACCCAGACGATGCAGGCGAGGCTGACGATCGCGAAGACCTGGGTCAGCAGCGACAGCATGTTCTTGGTGCGCACGAGGCCGCCGTAGAACAGCGCCAGGCCGGGCACCGACATCATCAGCACCAGCGCCGACGAGATCAGCATCCAGGCGGTGTCGCCCTTGTTGGGCACCGGGGCCGCCGTGGCGGCGGCCGGCGCCGCCTCGACCGTCGGCGTCTGCGCCAGGGACGGCTCCACCAGGAGGAGCGCCAGCGCGGCGCCTCCCAGGCCCAGAGCCAGGACGTTGCGAAGCTTCATGGAAGAAAAACTCCCGATGGAATAAGGCGATGGCGTGAAGGGAGCGGCGGGGCGCGGGACCGGGCCCCGCCCGGGCAGCGCCCTAGAGGGCGTCGACGTCGGTCTCGCCGGTGCGGATGCGCACGGCCTTCTCGAGCGGCATCACGAAGATCTTGCCGTCGCCGATCTGGCCGGTGCGGGCGGCGGCCGCGATGGTGTCGACGACGTTCGACACGAGGTCGACCGCCACCGCCACCTCGATCTTGAGCTTGGGCAGGAAGCTGACGGCGTACTCGGCCCCGCGATAGATCTCGGTGTGCCCCTTCTGCCGGCCGTAGCCCTTCACTTCGGTCACGGTCAGGCCGTGCACGCCGATGCTGGTGAGGGCGTCGCGGACCTCCTCCAGCTTGAACGGCTTGATGATGGCCATGACGATCTTCATGGGACGAGCCCCCTTTCGATTGGCGCTCCCGCCGGCTTGCGCCGGGTCGGGGCATGATCCGGCGCCATTCGCGAACCCGTTCGGGTCCCGGCACCGGTCTCAAGGGAAGCTAATCAAGGAACGTGCCAGCGCGCGGATCGCCCGTTGCGGCTACGCTGCCCGGTTCCTGGGCCGATTGCGGAGATTGAAGCCGCTCCCGGCGCCATTGCAGTTCAAAAAATCAGCATGTGCCCGGAAATAAGGCAGCGGGCGTCAGGCCTCGGGCTCCGGCGGCGTGCGCTTCTCGCGGATCATGCCCTCCTGGGCGACCGAGGCCACGAGCGTGCCGTCGCGGGTGAAGATCAGGCCGCGGGCAAAGCCGCAGCCGCCGGAGGCGCTCGGGCTGTCCTGCGCGTAGAGCAGCCACTCGTCGGCCCGGAACGGGCGGTGGAACCACAGGGCGTGGTCGAGGCTCGCCGGCTGGATCTCGCTCTCGAACACCGTGCGGCCGTGCGGGCTGAGCGAGGTGTCGAGGAGCGTCATGTCGGAGGCGTAGGCCAGCACCGCCTGGTGGATGGCGGGGTCGTCCGGCAGCCGCGAGGTCGCCCGGATCCAAACGTGGAAGCGCGACGAGCCGGGCTTGCGCTCGCCGTAGCGCTCGATCTCGACCGGGCGCAGCTCGATCGGCCGCTCGCGCTCGAAATAGGCCCGGACCGGCTCGGGCATGCGGGGCATCACCGAGGCCTTGAGCAGACCCTCGCCCGGCAGGTCCTCGGGCATCGGCACCGCGGGCATCGGGGCCTGGTGGTCGAAGCCCGGCTCCTCGACGTGGTAGGACACCGACATCGAGAAGATCGGCCGGCCGTGCTGGATCGCCACCACCCGGCGCGTCGTGAAGCTGCGGCCGTCCCGGATGCGGTCGACCTCGTAGACGATCGGCACCTTCGGGTCGCCGCCGAGCAGGAAGTAGGCGTGGAGGGAGTGCGGCCGGCGCTCCGGCGGTACGGTGCGGGTCGCCGCGACGAGGGCCTGGCCGATCACCTGGCCGCCATAGACCCGCTGCCAGCGGTCCTTCGGCGAGCGGCCTCGGAAGAGGTTCTGCTCGAGCGTCTCCAGGTCGAGGATGTCGAGGAGTTCGGCGACCGCGCGCAAGGGAAGGTGTCCGGGCTTGGAGGGGGGAGGGGCGCGTAGCTGACGCAGGCCGATGCGCGCCGTCAAGCGACGCGCGGCGCCGCCCGACGTGCTAAGAGCCGTGCCCGACGGATGTGCAGCGGGCGGTCACGAGATGGCGCAGGGTGAAGGCGTGAGCTGGCGGCGGGCGGCGGCGCGGGAGATCGTGGTCGCGGGCGGGGGGCTGCCGGGGCTCGCCCTGGCGCTCGCCCTGCGCCAGACCCTCGGCGAGGCGGTGCGGATCACGGTCTGCGACCCGGCCTTCGGCCGCGCGGACGCCCCCCGGGACCTGCGCGCCTACGCGGTGGCGGCGGCCGCCCGGCGGATGCTCGCGCGCCTCGGCGTCTGGGACGCGGTCTCCGCGAGCGCCCAGCCGATCCGCGAGATGGTGATCACCGACAGCCGCCTCGCCGACCCGGTGCGGCCGACCTTCCTGACCTTCGAGGGCGAGGTGGCCGAGGGCGAGCCCTTCGCCCACATGGTCGAGGGCGGCGGGCTGCTCGCGGCCCTGCGGGACGCCGCCGTCGCCGCCGGCGTGGTGCTGGAGGCGAGCCCGGTCCAGGCGGCCGTACCGGAAGCCGACCGCATCGTCGCGCGCCTGCCGGACGGGCGCGCGCTCCGCGCCGACCTCGTGGTGGCGGCCGACGGCGCCCGCTCGCGCCTGCGCGAGGCCGCCGGCATCGGCTGGGTCGGCTGGTCCTACCCGCAATCGGGCATCGTCGCGACGGTGGCGCACGAGCGCGACCACGAGGGCCGGGCGATCGAGCACTTTCTGCCCTCCGGCCCCTTCGCGGTGCTTCCGCTTCCCCCCGGCGGCTCCCTCGGCCACCGCTCCTCGATCGTCTGGACCGAGCGCCAGGCCGACGTGCCGGCGCTCCTCGGCGGCGGGCCGGAGGAGGCCCTGATGGAGGTCGAGCGCCGCTTCGGCCTGGCGCTCGGACGCATTGCCCTCGAATCGCCGCTCAAGGCCTACCCGCTCGCCTTCGGCATCGCCCGCCGCTTCGGCGCCAGGCGCCTGCTGCTGCTCGGAGATGCCGCCCACGTCATCCACCCGATCGCCGGCCAGGGCCTGAACCTGGGCCTGCGCAGCGCCGCCGCCCTGGCGGAATCCCTCGCCGACACGGTGCGCCTCGGCCTCGACCCCGGCGGCCCCGAGGCGCTGGAGGCCTACGAGCGCAGCCGCCGCTTCGACACCCTGGCTATGGGGGCGGCCACCGACGGCCTCAACCGCCTGTTCTCCACCGATGCCCTCCCGGTGCGCCTCGCCCGCGACCTCGGCCTCGGCCTCGTCGACCGGATGCCGGGCCTGAAGCGCCTGTTCATCCGCGAGGCGGCAGGCCTGCGCGGGCGCCAGCCGCGGCTGATGCGGGGGGAGGCGTTGTAGGGGGACGGACCGTCCCCGCGCGCCGCAGCCGGGGCGGGCTCACCCCGCCTGCCGGTCGTCCGCGTCGATCCTGTAGGTCGCCGCCGTTCCCTTCCGGGTGCGCTTGGCGACGTAGAGCGCCGCATCGGCTTGCCGCAGGAGCCTGTCGCGGTCTTGCCCGGCCATGCTCGACCACGCGATCCCGATCGTTCCCGTGACGCGAGCGATGTGGCCGGGACCTTCCATGACGATCTCGAGGTCGTGCAGGAGGCGCTGCACCGTCCGGTCCACTCCCACGCCGTCGACATCGGCGGGCAGCACGACGGCGAACTCGTCGCCCCCCAGCCTCGCCGGAAAGCTCCCGGCATTGCAGGAGGCGCGCAGCCGATCGGCGACCCGGCGCAACACCGCGTCGCCCGCGGCATGGCCGAGGGCGTCGTTGACGCCCTTGAAGCCGTCGAGGTCGATCAGCAGGACGGCCACGTCGCCGTCCGCGGCGCGTGCGTCCCGCAGCCGGGCATCGAGAACCCGGTGAAACTCGACGCGGTTGGCCAGCTGAGTCAGGTCGTCGGTGCGGGCCAGATGACGCAGACGCTGCTCCAGGCGGTGACGCTCGGTGATGTCCTGGATCAGGCCGATGAGGGCGACCGGCTTGCCCTTGGCGAGTTCGATCTCGCACGAACACCGCACGCGCCGCGCATTGCCCTTGGCGGTGACGAAATCGGCATCCAGCTCGAACGGCTCGCCCGTCTCCAGCGTGCGCATCACCGCGGCGACGAACGCGGTGCGGTCGGGCTCGGGAAAGTAGTGCAGGATGTCCTCGCCCGGGACGCCGGCGGCGACGGGGCGTTCGTGGATGGCGAAGACACCGTCCGACCACTCCGTCGACCGCTTCTCGATGTCGTATCGGTACGATCCCATGTCGGCCATGCGTTCGGCCTGCTTGAACTGGCGCCGCTCGCGCTCCAGCCGCTCTGCGGTCCGACGGTGCTCCTCCGCGGCCTCGGCGGCGCGAAGCGCGACGGACCGGGACTCGATCAGCGCCTCCGCGAGGCAGGCCAGTCCCTCCAGAACCTCCAGGTCGATCGGCGTCGGCTCGCGCGGTCGCGCGTCGAGGACGCAGAGCGTCCCGACCGTCACCGGGTCGCCGCCGGGCCGCTGAACGCGGACCGGGACGCCGGCGTAGAAGCGGATGTTCGGTGCGCCCGTGACGAACGGGCTCCCGGCGAAGCGGGGATCGAGGCGGGCATCCGCGACGACGAGCGGCGCCCCGGTCTCGACCACGACCGGGCAGAACGCCCCGTCCCGCGGGGTCTGCGGGGCGAGGGGCCCGCAGCGGGCCTTGAACCACTGGCGCTCCGGGGCGATCAGGGTGATCGAGGACATGCCGGTGCCGAGCATGCGTTGTGCGAGCTTCGCCAGGGCATCGAACTCGCGCTCGGGCGGCGTATCGAGGAGGGCGATCTCGGCCAGGGCCTTTTGCCGGAGCGCCTCGTGCTGATCGTCCGACATGCGCCGTTCCGCCCCCACATCGCCTCGCCGAGGCGAGAACGCGACGATGTCTTACGCCGAACGGGTTTAACCGCTCGTGACGTTGCCGGGGGGACGGCGTCTGCCGAAAGCTCTGAAGGCCCGACCGCGGCGCTGGCCCCGTCGAAGGGAGGTATCCGCTCGCATCTGCCTATGTCGTCGAGCGGATCGGCGACGGTCCTCCCGTCCCGATTATCCCCTCGTCTCGGCACGGGGCGCGGGGCGGACATCGCCGGCCTGCGCAAACGGTCGATGACGCTCGTTTCCCTCGGCGAAAACCCGAGCCGATCCGGGCTCCGAGCGCCTCAGCGCAGATCCCCCGCATGGCGCACGGCGAAATGCGTCAGCTCGGTCAGGGTCCCGAGCCCGAAGCGCTGGCGCAGGGCCGCGCAGGCGTTGGTCACGGTCTTGTAGCTGACCGACAAATCGTCGGCGATCGCCGTGTAGCCCCGGCCCTCGGCCAGCAGCGTGAGGACGCGGCGCTCGCGCGGGGTGAGGGCGCCCAGCATCGTCCGGCGCGGGTCGGCCTGGAGCAGGGCGACCTCGGTGGCGAGCGTCCCGTCGAGGTAGGGCCGGCCGGCCCGAACCTGCTCGTAGGCCCGGACCAGGTCGCCGGCGGGCGCATCCTTGAGCACGTAGCCGACGGCGCCGGCGGCGAGCGCCCGGGCCACCACCGCCGGATCGGCGTGCATGCTGAACACCATCATGCGGGTCGCGGGCGCCCGCTTGCGCACCCGTCCGATCAGCGCGAGGCCGCCGAGGTCGCGGCCCGGGAAGGTGAGGTCGATCACCGCCACGTCCGGCCGGTGGCGCAGGATCGCCCGGTAGCCCCGGCACAGGCTCGCGGCCTCGCACACCTCGGCGCCGGTGTCTTCCAGCAGCCGGCTGGCCCCGCGCAGCACGATCGGGTGGTCGTCGACCACGACGATGCGGGTCACGGCGATGCCTCCTCGGGGGTCTCGGGGCCGGCCGGCAGCACGATCCGCAGGGCCGTGCCGGGCACGCGCGGGACGAGCGCCAGCCGGCCGCCGAGCGCCTCGACCCGCTCGCGCATGCCGGCGAGACCCCGCCCCCCGGTCCGGTCGTCGCCCCGGTCCGGCCCAAGGCCGGCACCGTCGTCCTCGACGGCGAGGCGCACGCTGCCGTCGGCCTCCTCGGCGACCGCGACGCTCACCCGCTCCGCCCCGGCATGGCGGAGCGCGTTGGTCAGCCCCTCCTGCACGCAGCGATAGACGGTCAGGTCGACGAGGTCGCCGTAGCCGTCCTTGAGCGGCGCGAAGCGGCCCTCGACCGCGATCTCCGGGTGGTGCCGGGCGGCCTCGCGCACCAGGAGCTCGAGGCAGCGGGCGAGCGGCACCTGGCCGAGCCCGGCCGGGCGCAGGCGGTTGAGGAGCGCCCGGTTGATGGTCTGCACCCGCTTGACGATCGCCGCGATGTCGTCGGTGCGCTGGGTCAGGCGGCCGCGCGCCGGCTCGTCGAGGGTCGTGGCGATGCGGGCGATCGAGGAGGAATTGGCCTCGAGCGCGAATAGGCACGGGCCGAACTCGTCGTGGAGTTCCAGCGCGGTGCGCCGGCGCTCGTCCTCCTCGGCGGTGAGCAGGCGACGGTGGAGCCGCAGGTTGGCGGCCCGGGCCGCCCCGAGCGCCTCGGCGAGGCGGTTGAACCGGGCGGCGATGACGGCCAGCTCGCGGGTGTCGGGCCGGTCGACCCGGGCGCCGTAATCCTGCTGCTCCAGCCGGGTCAGCCCGGCGGCGAGCTGGGCGAGCGGGCTCAGGATTCTCCCGAAGGCGACGTAGAGGATCGCCAGCATGGCGAGGCTGAGCGACAGGCCGGTGAGACCCAGGGCCAGGGCATAGCCCCAGACCTCGTCGATCTCGTCGGAGGGTTCGGCGGTGACGAGCGCCGTGCCGATGCGGGCGCCGCGCAGCACCAGCGGCACCTCGTGGCGTTGCGCCGGCGGGGCGATCAGCGCCGCGAACCAGCCCGGGGCGCGCCGCCGGCCCTCATGGCGCGGGCCGGTCCCTGCCGGCTGGTTCGCGGCATCGAGCAGGGTCACCCGGACGTGGCGCAGCCCCTGGAAGCGCAGCGCCAGGGTGCGGAACAGGCCCGGCAGGGGGGCGTCCTGGAGGGCCTGCAGGGTCTCGGCCACCAGCGGCTCGACCACCGCCAGCGAGGCCGCGGTCTCGACCTCGGTCGCGCTGCGCGCCTTGTGGATGATGACCGCGCCGGAGATCGCCGCCGCGACGAGGTCGATGAGGACGACGACCACCATCAGCCGCGCCCGCATCGGCCGGCCCGACCACAGGGCGGGTACCAGCCCGCGTCCGGCGGCGGCGCCGGCCGGTCCCGGACGGTGCGGATCGGCCCCGTCAGTCTCGGGGAACGGCGGTGTGGGGGCGGGGCGCGGAAACAACGGGCTCTCGGGGGAGCGGGGGAAACCCCGCGACACGAGCCCGGCGGCGGGCTCGCTGTCAATGCGGCGGACGACGCCTCGTCCGCCGGTCGGCCGTCCTACCAGGTCATCCGCACGCCGCCATAGACCGACAGCGGTTGTACCAGGGTGGTGGTGCGCGGATCGTTCAGGACGTAGCGGCCGGCGAAGTCGTTGCTGCGCTCCAGGAAGGTGCCGAAATTGGCGTAGCGGTTGTTGAACAGGTTCGTCACCAGGCCGAAGATCTGCACGTTCTGCGTCAGCTGGAAGCTGGTGTTGAGGTTGGCGGTGAAGTAGGCCGGCAGCTTGCGGTTGATGTTCGACTCGTCGCCGCGGAAGTAGGACGACGAGAACGCCTGCATGTTCATGCCGAAGCGCCAGAACGGCGTGATCGCGTAGTCGAATCCGGCCTTGATCTGGTGGTCGGGGACGAGCGGGACCTTGTTGCCCGGGCGAATGGTGATGAGCCCGTCGTCGGCCAGCGGGTTGTTGGGCGAGGACAGATCGCCACGGAACTGGAAGGTGGCGTCGATCAGCGCGTAGTTGGCGTAGAGGCTCAGGCGCCCGGTGACGTACTCGGCCGAGACCTCGATGCCCTGGCGCTGGGTCGCCGGCACGTTGACGAAGTAGCCGCGCGCCGCGTTGCCCGGCACTGCCACCTGCAGGATGTCGTTGGTCAGGTCGGTGCGGAAGGCGCCGAGCTTGTAGTTGAGGAGGCCGTCCTCGTAGAAGTTCGGCACCGAGCCGCGGATGCCGACCTCGTAGGTGCGGGCCTCGACTTGGCGCAGCGGCGGATCGGCGACGAGCGAGTTCGGCAGCAGGCACGGCCGGTCGGGGTTGGCGCAGGCGAGCTCGAGCGGCGTCGGCGCCCGGTTCGACTCCGAGTAGCCGCCGTAGAGGCTCATCCAGGGCGCGATCCGGTAGGTCAGGCCGGCGACCGGATTGATGCGGCTGAAGTAGTGGGTCCCTGTGACGTCGGGCGAGAAGCCGGTCTGGTCCTGGGTGCTGATCCGGGCGAAGTTCAGCCGCGCGCCGGCGGTGAGCGAGAGCCGGTCGGTGACGTCGAACGTGTCGAGGGCGTAGAGGCCCATGTAGAGGTTCGAGCCGATGACCTGGCTCGGCGCGATGCCGAGGGCCGCCGCGGTGCGGATCGGGCCGGTGCCGAGCCCCGGGATGTTGCCGTAGGTCGGGTTGTTCGGGTCGGTGGTGACGCTGAGGTCGGGGTTGATGACGCCGAGCGCGCTCGCCGACTTGAAGCTGTAGGTCGCCGCATCGATGCTGCCGCCGACGATGAAGGTGTTCGGGCGGTCGAAGACGCGGTCGCGGTTGGTGGCCTGCAGCGTGCCGCCGTAGCCGGTCGCCTCGGTCCGCACGGTGTCCAGGGTGCCGTAGGGCACGTCCCGATACGGGATCCGCTGGTTCTGCGGCCCGAGGATCAGGAACTGGTTGCGGAACTGCGCCTGGGTCTGGCCGGGAGCGGCGGAGAAGCCGTCATCCTCGAAGCACAGGAAGCCGCGGAAGTTCGAGCGCGTGCTGCAATTCTCGAAGTTGCCGTCGTTGCCGTCGATCACGAACTGGCTCAGGCGGCGGACATAGGCGTTGCCCGACAGGTCCCAGGTCGGCGAGACGTTGACCTTGCCGGTGATCTGGACCTGGCCGACCGTGGTGTCGATCGATTGCGGATAGGTGAAGATCGCCCGCTCGTTGTTGCGGGTGAAGTCGACCGGCGAGGCGGCGGCGGCGCCGAAATAGGTCTTGGCGCCGGACGCGATGATGTGGAACTCGGAATCGAGCGTGCGGTGGCCGATATCGGCGTAGACCCGGCCGATCTCGGACGGCGACTTGTAGCGCCAGCCGGCATCGCGCAGGCCCTCTCCGGCGAAGTAGAAGCTCCAGGGGCCGATCACCTCGCCGTATTGCAGGGTGCCCAGGATGCGGCCGTCGGAGCCGCCGATCACCGAGACTTCCTTGCCCTGCCAAGTGAAGCCGTTCTTCATCTCGATGTTGACCGCGCCGCCGAGCGCGTTGAGGCCGAAGACCGGGTTGCCGGTGACGATGTCGATGCGGTTGATCGCGACCTGGGGGATCAGGTCCCAGTTCACCACGTCGCCGAAGGCCTCGTTGATGCGGGTGCCGTTCTGGTAGACGGCGAGGCCCTGCGGCGCGCCGAGGAGCGGCGAGGCGTCGAAGCCGCGATAGGTCAGGGTCTGGCGGAAGCTGTTGCCCTGGCCGTCCGACAGGTTCACGCCGGGCGTGGTGCGGGCGAGCGTGAAGGTGGGATCGAGGGTGGCGCGGTCCTGCTCGAGCTTCCGGGCCGTCACGGTCTCGACGGTGAACGGCACCTTGGCGAGCGACAGGTTGCCGCCGCCCTCGATCCGCTCGCCCGTGGCCGAGCGGGCGGTGCCGCCCGCGCCGGCGACCGGGGTGACCGGCACGACATCGATGGTCTCGAGGGCGATGGTGCCCTGCGCCGCGGCCGGCGCGGCGAGCGCGGCCGAGACAAGGGCGGTCGTGACCAGAAGTCCCCAGCGCGACGCAACCATGCCCGACATACTCCCCCCGCCGGTATCCGACTCGTGCGGTGCCGCACGGCGCCGCGAATTGGAGGAGAGATAACGAGCTTCACCGTTTCGCCGCAATCCCGGCAAAGGTCATACGGCATTCTTAGGAAGTACCGGGCCAGGATCGGCGCGCGAACCCCGGACACAGTGACGGTCCTGCAACAATCCGTCGGGCCGAAAACGTCGCGTCAGGGAAAGACCGGCAGTGAAAATTGCCGAATCTTCCTGTTCGATCGTCTACGGTCGAGCGGATCCAGATCGGGCGAATCATGTCACGGATGGCCGAGGGCCGCCACCGCCTCGGGCCCGGTGAGCGGCGCGCCGTCCCATTGCGCCGGCCGCTCGATGGCGGCGCGCAGCATCGCCTTGTAGGCTTGGCGCGGCACCTCCTCGGCGCCGAACTGGGCGAGGTGGCTGGTGACGAACTGCGCGTCGAGCAGGGTGTAGCCGCCGCGCTTCAGCCGCGCGGCGAGGTGGACGAGGGCCACCTTCGAGGCGTCCCGGACGGTGTGGAACATGCTCTCGCCGAAGAACGCCGAGCCCAGCGAGACGCCGTAGAGGCCGCCCACCAGAGTCCGGGGCTCGCCGGCATAGACCTCGACGGTGTGGCAATGGCCGAGATCGAACAGCTCGCCGTAGAGGGCGCGGATGCGGGCGTTGATCCAGGTGCGGTCGCTGTCGCGCCGCGGGGCGGCGCAGCCCTCGATCACCGCGTCGAAGTCGCGGTCGGTCACCACCTCGAAGTCGCCGTTGCGCACCGTGCGGGCGAGGCGAGCCCCGAGATGGAAGCGGTCGAGGGGCAGGATGCCCCGCTCCTTCGGCTCGACCCAGTACAACGTCGGGTCGTCGGCATCCTCCGCCATCGGGAAGATGCCGGCGGCGTAGGCCTTGAGCAGGATCTCCGCGGTGATCTCGACGTTCAGGCTGCCGTGCATCGACGGGGGTTCCGGGCACAGGGTGCGGGGGCGGCATTCTCACCCCGGACCGGCTCCCGGAAAAGGGGCGGCGGGGAGACCCGGTCGAACGGGAGCATTTTCCGACGAAGGGGGCACCGGGTCGTCGATGGAAAATGCGGCAAAACCGACGACCTCGAGAAGCGCCGGATTGCAAAGCGATCGGGCGCTGCTCAAGGCGGGGAGATGCCCAAACGAGGAAAGACCCGCGGCGGCTGGCCGCGGACCTTTCCTCGCGTATCGGCGTGCTCGTCGCGGCTCAGTTCGACGGGCCGCCCGAGGTGTTGCCGAGGTTCGGGTTCAGGCGGCTCGGCATCGCGGCGTTGCCGCCCTTGGCCGAATCGATCTCGGTCTCGATGGTGTTGCGGCCGACGCCGCCGACGGGAGCCGGACGATCGGGGTTCACCACGGTGCCGGTCGAGAGCGGATCGACCACCGGGGCGGCCGGGCCCGCGTAGACGGGAGCCTGGGCGAGGGCGGGGGTGGCCAACAGGGCGGCCAGGGTGGCAAGCGTGATCATGCGCATGGGGACAGTCTCTCTCGGTTCTCGACTGCGACCGTTACAGTCCGGAACGCCCTGTTCACCATCTGACGCAGAGGTGATCCAAGTGTTCCGGCCATTGTCGCCGGGAGAACCGTCGAGGCGCCGTCCCGTTCCGGCGCGCGCGCAAAAATCTCGCGCACCATCGATTGCTGCGATGCCGCATCCGGGCCGGGTCCGCACGGCCCGAAACGCGAAGGGGCGCCCGCGAGGACGCCCCTTGCCGAAGATTCGCCGTGCCGGCTCGCCTACTCGACCTCGAGCCCGCCGGTCTTGAGGAATTCCTCGAGCCAGTGGATGTCGTAGAGGCCGTTCTGGATGTCGGCGTTGCGCACCAGGGTGCGGAACAGCGGCAGGGTCGTGTCGATGCCCGCGACCACGAACTCGTCCAGCGCCCGGCGCAGCCGCATCAGGCACTCGTTGCGGGTGCGGCCGTGGACGATGAGCTTGCCCATCAGCGAGTCGTAGTGCGGCGGGATGCGGTAGCCCTGGTAGGCTGCCGAATCGACCCTTACCCCGAGGCCGCCGGGGGGGTGGAAGTAGGTGATCGTGCCCGGCGAGGGCCGGAAGGTCGCCGCGTGCTCGGCGTTGATCCGGCACTCGATGGCGTGGCCCTCGACCCGCACGTCCTCCTGGCGCACCGAGAGCGGCGCGCCGGCCGCCACCCGGATCTGCTCGTTGACGAGGTCGATCCCGGTGATCATCTCCGTGACGGGATGCTCGACCTGGATCCGGGTGTTCATCTCGATGAAATAGAACTGCCCGTCCTCGTAGAGGAACTCGATCGTGCCGGCGCCGGTATAGCCCAGCTCCTGCATCGCCCGGGCGACCGTGCCGCCGATCTGCTCGCGCATCTCGGCGTTGAGCGCCGGGGAGGGGCCTTCCTCCCAGACCTTCTGGTGCCGGCGCTGGAGCGAGCAGTCGCGCTCGGCGAGGTGGATGGCGTTGCCGCGGCCGTCGCCGAGCACCTGCACCTCGATGTGGCGCGGCTTCTCGAGGTACTTCTCGATGTAGACCGCGTCGTCGCCGAAGGCGGCTTTCGCCTCGGTGCGGGCGGTCATCAGGGCGTTCTCGAGGTCGGCCTCGCTGCGGGCGACCTTCATGCCGCGGCCGCCGCCGCCCGAGGCCGCCTTGATCAGCACCGGGTAGCCGATGTCGGCGGCGACGCGCTTGGCCTCGTCGGTATCGGTGACGCCGCCCTCGGAGCCGGGGACGCACGGGATGCCGAGGCGCTTGGCGGTGCGCTTGGCCTCGATCTTGTCGCCCATCACCCGGATGTGCTCGGCCTTCGGGCCGATGAAGCCGATGCCGTGGTGGTTGAGCACCTCGGCGAAACGGGCGTTCTCGGACAGGAAGCCGTAGCCCGGATGCACCGCGTCGGCGCCGGTGATCTCGCAGGCGGCGATGATCGACGGGATGTTGAGGTAGCTGTCGCGGGCCGGCGGCGGTCCGATGCACACGCTCTCGTCGGCGAGCCGGACGTGCATGGCGTCGGCGTCGGCGGTGGAGTGCACCGCCACGGTCGCGATGCCGAGCTCCTTGGCAGCCCGCAGGATGCGGAGCGCGATCTCGCCCCGGTTCGCGATCAGGATCTTGTCGAACATGGGTTCCTTGAGATCACTCGATCAGCAGCAGGGGCTCGCCGAACTCGACCGGCTGCCCGTCCTCGATGAAGATCGCCGTCACGGTGCCGGAGCGCGGCGCCACGATGTCGTTGAAGGTCTTCATCGCCTCGACGAGCAGGACCCGGGCGCCGCTCTCGATCCGCGAGCCGACCTCGACGAAGTTCTTCGCCTCGGGCGAGGGCTTGCGGTAGGCGGTGCCGACCATCGGCGAGAGCACCGCGCCCGGATGGGCGGCGAGCGCCTTCGGGTCGGACTCGGCGGTGAGGACCGGCGCGGCGGCGGGGATCGCGGCGGCGGGAAGGGGCGGGGCGACGGCGGCCACCGGGACCTGCACCTGCTGCACGGCGCGCTCGCGGGCGACGCGGATGCGCAGGTCGCCCTTCTCGACCTCGATCTCGCTCAGATCGGTCTCGGCGATCAGGGTCGCGAGCTCGCGCACGAGCTCGGGGTCGAAGGGATCATGCTTGCTGTTGGAGGGCACGGCGGTCTTCGGCACTCGTGAAGGAGGGGCGGGGGTTGGCCCGCCGGGACCCGGTGTCGGACGACGCGGGGGGCGTCGGGCGTCCGTCGGGCGATCGGCGGGCCTCATAGACCATGCGACCGGCGCGCGATAGTGGCGCCGGCGCGACGGGCAAGCGGGAACCTCAGCAGGTGGCGTGGCCGCACTGGCGCACGCCCGCCACCGTCTTGCGGATCGGCTCGACACCGACGGCGCCCGGGATGATCTCGTCGCCGATGATGAAGGCCGGAGTGCCCGACAGGCCGAGCTTGTCGCCCAGGCCCACGTTCTCCTGCAGCGCCGCCTGGATGTCGGGGGCCTGCATGTCCTTCTGCAGCTTGGCGATGTCGAGGCCCATCTCCTTGGCGACCGCGATCGCCCGCTCGCCGTTCACCCGGCCGCGGCTCTCGAGCAGGCGGATGTGGTAGTCGAACAGCTTGTCGCCCTTGATCTGCTGCTTGGCGGCGAGCGCCACCTTGCTGGCCTCGAGCGAATCGGGTCCGAGCACGGGGAAGTCGCGCAGGACCACCTTCAGCTTCGGGTCGCCCTTGATCAGGGTCTGCAGGTCGGTGAGCGCCCGCTTGCAGTAGCCGCAATTGTAATCGAAGAACTCGACCAGGGTGACGTCGCCGTTCGGGTTGCCGGCGACGAAGCCGTGCGGCGAGTTGTGCAGGGTGTCGCGGGTCTCCTTCAGGGCGCTGGCCTGGGCGACCTTCTGGGCGTCCTGCTGGCGCTTCTCCAGCTCGGCCATCGCCTCCTGCAGCACCTCGGGGTTCTTCAGCAGGTAGTCGCGCACCACGCTCTCGATCGCCTGGCGCTGGGCGTCCGGCATCGCGGCCGGGGCGGGAGCTTGGGTGGTGGGCGCCGCCGGCGTGGTCGTCGGCGACTGGGCCTGCGTCGGGGCAACCGCGGCGACGAGGCCCGCGAGGGCGAGGGCGGGCAGAAGGCGGGGCAGGGGCAGCATCGTCGTCCTCATCGGGGTCGTCCACCGTCGGTGGCGCACAATCGTGGCGCGCTCCTTGACCCCCCGGTTAGGCGGTTTCGCGGCGGCCTTGTCAAATCACGCCTGGTCACATCGGGCTCGGCGCCGGCCGCGGGGCGCAATCGCCGGCAAATCCCGCTATGTGCGGGGACGCACCCGCGCCCTCCCATCAAGGCCCGTCATGTCCGAACCCGCCTCTCTCGTCTCCCGCCGCGCCGCCCGCGTCGCGCCCTTCCTGGCGATGGACGTGCTCGCCGCCGCGGCGCGGCGCGAGCGGGCGGGCGACAGCGTGGTGCACATGGAGGTCGGCCAGCCCTCCGCACCCGCGCCGAAACCCGCCATCGCGGCGGCGCAGGCGGCGCTGGCCTCGGGCCGCATCCCCTATACCGAGGCGCTCGGCCTCGCGCCGTTGCGCGAGCGGATCGCCCGCCACTACGCCGAGGCCTACGGCGTTGCCGTCGCGCCCGAGCGGGTCGTCGTCACCACCGGCTCCTCGGCCGGCTTCGTGCTGGCCTTCCTCAGCCTGTTCGATGCCGGCGGGCGCGTCGCGATCTCGGCGCCCGGCTATCCGGCCTACCGCTCGGTCCTCCAGGCGGTCGATCTCGAGCCGGTCGGCCTGCCGCTGCGGGCCGAGGACGGCTTCGTGCCGACCGCCGCGGGAGTGCGGGCCGCCCATGCCGCGAGCCCGCTCGCGGGCCTCCTGGTGATGAGCCCGGCCAACCCGTCCGGCACGATGATCGACGAGGCGGGCCTCGCCGCCCTCGCCGGGACCTGCCGCGACCTGGGGCTGCGGTTCATCTCCGACGAGATCTATCACGGCCTGACCTACGGCCGGCCCGCCGCCACCGCGCTCGCGGTCGATCCCGACGCGGTCGTGATCAACTCGTTCTCGAAGTACTATTGCATGACCGGCTGGCGCATCGGCTGGATGGTGGTGCCGGAATCCCTGGTGCGGCCGATCGAGCGGCTGGCGCAGAACCTCTACATCTCGGCGCCCTACCTGTCGCAGGTGGCCGCGCTCGCCGCCTTCGAGGCGACCGAGGAGCTGGAAGGCGTGAAGGCCGACTATGCCCGCGCCCGCGCGCTGCTGCTGAACGAATTGCCGTCGATCGGCCTCGGCGAGGTGCACCCGGCCGACGGCGCCTTCTACCTCTACGCCGACGTCGCGCGGCTCACCAACGACTCGATCGGCTTCTGCCGCCGCATGCTCGACGAGGCCGGGGTGGCGGCGACGCCCGGCCTCGACTTCGACCCGGAGGCCGGGGCCCACCACCTGCGCCTTTCGTTCGCCGGCGGCGAGGCCGAGGCGCACGAGGCGGTGCGGCGGCTGAAGGGCTGGCTGGCCTGACGCGCCCGCGGCAGGCCCCGGGGCCGGTGCTTAACCGGCCATCAGGCCGACGCCGAAGCTGACCAGCAGGCCGGAGAAGATCCAGCGTTGCGCCCGCTGGGCCGCGGGGCGCCGGTCGAGCCAGCGGCCGAGCTTCGTTCCCGCCTCGGCGTAGACGAGGTCGAAGGCGAGCCCGGCCGCGACGAGGACGGCGCCGAGCACGACGAAGCGGGCGGACGCGTTCGCCTGGTCCGAGCGCACGAATTGCGGCAGCAGCACGGAGCAGAACAGCAGCGCCTTCGGGTTGAGGATGTTGGTCACGAGGCCGCGCAGGAAGGCCGCCGCCGGCGAGAGGACGGGAGCGCCCCCCAGCTCGGGCAGTGCGACCCCGGCGCGCCACACCCGCCATCCGAGCCAGACGAGATAGGCGGCCCCGGCGAGGCGCAGCCACCCGAAGACGACGGGCGACGCCACCAGGAGCGCGGCGAGCCCGACGGCCGACAGGCTGACATGGACCGTGCGGGCCACGGCGAGGCCGAGGGCCACCGCCCGGGCCGCCCCCCGCCCGTGGGCCGCGCCGGTGCGCAGGATCAGCACCATGTCGGGGCCGGGCACCAGGAAGGCGACGGCCAGGAAGGCGAGGAAGACGACGAGATCGGTCATGGTGGGATCGGTCATGGCGGGCCCTTGGGCGAACGGCCGGACCCTAGCGCTCCCGGACTGGCCGATCCGGCCGAATGCGGCTTCGCGCGCGGCGATCTTTGGCATACCGTGCCAAGAAATCCGTTTCGGAAGCCGCACAGATGCCAAAAATGGTTCTCGATGCCATCGATCGGCGCATCCTGGCGGCGCTGCAGCGGGACGGGCGGCTGACCAACGTGCAACTCGCCGAGGAGGTCGGCCTGTCGCCCTCGCCCTGCCTGCGCCGCGTCCGCCTGCTGGAGGAGGCCGGGGTCATCGGCGGCTACCGGGCGACGCTCGACCGGGCCGAGCTCGGCCTCGGCCTCACCGTCTTCGTCGGGGTCAAGGTCGTCCGCCACGACGAGAGCGGGGCGGCGGCGTTCCGGGGCGCGGTGCGCCTCCTCCCGAGCGTGGTGGCCTGCCACCTCGTCTCCGGCGAATCCGATTTCCTGCTCCAGGTCGTCGTGCCGGACCTCGCCGCCTACGAGCGCCTGCTCCTCGACACGCTGATGCGCCTGCCGGGGGTCAGCGACATCCGCAGCAACTTCGCGATCCAGACGGTCAAGGCCGAGGGCCCGCTACCCCTCGACCATCTCTGATCGCGGCGTCGCCGACCGGGCTTGCCCCGGCCCCTCTCCACCCGGATACCGGGCGTGCCGGGCGTGCCGGGCGTGCGACGCCGAACCCGGCCGGCCTGTTCCGCCAGGGGAGGACACCGATGACCGATCTGCATCCCGCCGCCGCGACCGGTTTCGCCTCCGGCGCCGAGACCTATGCGCGGGGCCGGCCCGACTATCCGGCGGCGCTCGGCGCCTGGCTGCGCGACGCCCTGCGTCTCGGGCCCGGCCGCAGGGCCGCCGATCTCGGCGCCGGGACCGGCAAGTTCACCCGCCTCATCGCCGCGACCGGCGCCGACGTGACGGCGGTGGAGCCCGTCGCAGCCATGCGGGACGCGCTCGCCGGCTCCCTGCCGGGCGTGACCGCGCTCGCCGGCTCCGCCGAGGCGATGCCGCTCGCCGATGCCAGCCTCGACGCGCTCGTCTGCGCCCAGGCCTTCCACTGGTTCTCGACGAAGGCGGCGCTCGCCGAGATCCGCCGGGTGCTCAAGGTCGGCGGCCGCTTCGGCCTCGTCTGGAACGTCCGCGACGAGGGCACGCCCTGGGTGGCGAATCTGACCGCGATCATGAACGCCCACGAGGGCGACGCGCCGCGCTACCACACCGGCGCGTGGCGGGCGCCGTTTCCGGCCGAGGGATTCGGGCCCCTGCACGAGGAGGTTTTTCCTCACGGCCATGCCGGCGCTCCCGAGCGGGTGATCCTCGACCGTGCCCTGTCGGTGAGCTTCATCGCGGCCTTGCCGGAGGCGGAGCGGGCGAGGGTGGCGGCGAGCGTGCGGGCGCTGATCGATCGCACGCCGGAGCTCGCGGGGCGGCCGGAGGTGGCCTTCCCGTACCGGACGCACGCGTACTGGTGCGAGCGGTTTCACTGACCCGCCGCGTGTCCCGACGATCGGCGTCGTTCATCCCGGGGGCCGCGCGGCGGCCCCGCAATGCCGGGGAGCGGGTGCGCTCGCACGCCCGGACGTCATTTCCCCGCCGGCGCCGCCACCCCGAAATGGTCGGCGAGCTGCGCGCCTGTGTAGCTCTCGGTGAAGCTGTCCGACCGCTCCGGCAGCATGCCGGCGCTCCAGGCGGTCCAGGCCGTCTGAAGTCGCGAAAAGTCCTCTGGACGGCGGTTCTTCAGGTTCGCCCGTTCCAGCGGATCGGCGACCACGTCGAACAGGAACGTGTTGTCCCGGATCTTGAGGTACTTGAGGTCGCCGTCGCGCATCGCCGCCTGGGCGTTGGCGCGGTAGCGCCAGAAGAACGTGCGGAGCCGCTCCGAGGCCTGGCCGGTCAGGATCGGCAGGAGGTCGATGCCGTCGGACGGATAGGCCGGATCGGGAGCGGAGCCGGCGGCGGCGAGCAGCGTCGGCAGCCAGTCCATGGTGATCATCGGCTGGGTCGAGACCGCGCCCGCCTTCAGCCGCCGCGGCCACGACACGATCGCCGGGATGCGCAGGCCGCCCTCCAGCAGCTCGGTCTTGCGGCCGGTGAACGGCCAGGTGTCCGAGAAGCGCTCGCCCCCGTTGTCGCTCGTGAACACCACGATCGTGTCCTCGGCGATGCCGTTGGCCTCGAGGGCGTCGAGGACGCGGCCGATCTGGGCGTCCATCTCGCCGACGATCCGGCGGTAGGTGGCTTGGGTGCCGCCGTCGAAGTGGCGCAGGTTGCTGCCGGCGATCCGGCGCGATTCGGCCTCGTCGTCGGGCGTCTCCCACGGCCAGTGCGGCGCGTTGAAGTGCAGGCTGAGGAAGAGCGGCCGTCCGGCCTTCGCCGAGGCCGCGATCGTCTCGACGGCGCGCTGCCCCAGGAGGTGGGTGGCGTAGCCGGCCTCCTCGATCCGCACGTCGCCGTCCCACAGATCCGGCTTGTCGTCGGTGCCGCGGTGGCTGAAGTAATCGATCGTGCCGCCGCGAAAGCCCCAGAACGCGTCGTAGCCGCGCTGCAGCGGCCCGTATTCCTGCACGCTGCCGAGATGCCACTTGCCGATGAGCGCGGTGCGATACCCGGCCTGCCGCAGCAGGCCGGGCAGGGTCGGATGCCCCGCCGGGATGCCGCCCGCGAACCGGGTCGTCACCGGCTCCTCGAGCCCGACGGCCAGGCGGTACTGGTAGCGTCCGGTGATCAAGGCCGTGCGGGTGGCCGAGCACACCGCCGAGTTGGCGTAGGCCTGCGTGAACCGCACGCCGCGGGTGGCGATCCGGTCGATGTGCGGGGTGGCGAGGTCGGGCCGGCCGTAACAGGCGACGTGGGCGTAGCCGAGGTCGTCGGCCATGATGAACACGATGTTCGGGGCGTGCGCCGCCCGTGCCGCCCGTGGCCCGGCGAGCGCCGCCGCCCCGGCGGCCGCGCTGCCCAGCACGCGCCTGCGCGTCACTCCCGCCATGGTCGATCCTCCCGCGCCGTTGCAGGTACGCTACGGGGCGAGGCACCGACGGGCAACCGGTCCGGGCATCGGCCCGCGGTTCAGCCCGCGGCCGCCCGCTCCAGCGCCGCCCCGTCGATCCGCACCATGCCCTGCATCGCGGAAAACACCCGGGCGGCGACGGCGGGGTCCGGATGCGAGAGCAGGCGCGGCAGCACTTCCGGAAAGATCTGCCAGGGCACGCCCCAGCGGTCGCGCAGCCAGCCGCACTGGATCTCGGTGCCGCCCCCGGCGAGGAGCGCGTCCCATAGGCGGTCGACCTCCCTCTGGTTCGGGCAGGCGACGGCGATCGAGGCGGCGGTGCCGTAGTCGGCCCTCGTGCCGCCGTTGAGCGCCTGGAAGCTCTGCCCGCCGAGGGTGAAGCTCACCAGGATCGCGGCGCCGGGCTCGCCCCCGGGCCAGGGACCCGGCGCACGCAGGATCGGCCCGAGCTGCGAATCCGGGACGAGGGCGACGTAGGTGCGCACCGCCTCCTCGGCGTCGCGCGCGAACCACAAGCAGGTGCTGACGGAAGTCATCATGCGTCTCCTCGACGGTCAGAGGCGGGCGGCGAGATCGGCGAGCTGATCTGCGCAGCGGCCCCAGCCGTCGTGGAACCCCATCGCCTCGTGGGCGGCGCGATCCTCCGCCGTCCAGTGCCGGGCGAGCGCGGTGTAGCGGGTGCCGCCGTCCTCGGGCGTGAAGGTGATGATGCCGGTGAAGAACAGCTTCGCCGCCGGCTCCCAGGCGCATCCATAGGCGTCGGTGAAGACGATGCGGGCATTCTCGACCAGCTCGAGATAGACGCCGCGGCTGGTAAACTCGCTCCCGTCCGGCCCCCGCATGACGATGCGGGTCGCGCCGCCGGGGCGGGGATCGGTCTCGGCCTGCGCGACCGTGAAGGGATGCGGGGCGAACCACCGCTTGATCAGCTCCGGCTCGGTCCAGGCGCGGTAGAGCGCGGCGGCCGGGGCGGGGATCAGGCGGGTGAGGACGAGGTCGCGTCCGGTCGGATCGGTCATCGGAGGGCTCGACGGGTGGGCGTGGGAGATCGGCGGTGTCCGGTTCCGGCGGCGGCTTCAGCGCTTCGGCTGGTTCATCGCCCAGACCACTCCGAAGGGATCGCGCAACTGGCCGTAGCGGTCGCCCCAGAACATCTCGGCCGGCTGCATGATCGCGGTGGCGCCGGCCTCGACGGCGCGGGCATAGCGGGCGTCGATGTCCTCGACCATCAGCGTCAGGGCGAAGCTCTGGGGCGGCAGAAGCGGATGGCCGTGCTCCGGATAGGCGTCGCACAGCATCAGCGACGAGCCGTTGACGTGGAGATGGACGTGGCAGGTCCGTCCCTGCTCGTCCGCCGGCAGGGCGGCGACGGTCTCGGCCCCGAAGGCACGGGCGTAGAATTCCGCCGCCTTCAGGGCGCCGTCCACCGTCACGTAGGTGACGAGGCCGCCCTTCACCGGAGGGATCGTGTCGGACGGGGTTTCGGACGTTTCGTCTCTCATGGTCCTCTCCGGGGTCGGGCCGGTCGTCGGTGCGGCCTCGTTGCAAGGACGGGCGGCGGGGGCCGTCCCCGACAGCCCCGCTTCAGATTCTTTCGCGGTCCTTCGACCCGTCCCCGGCCAGCCGGTCGAGCTGGAGGCGGATATGCGCGGCCTCGGCCGGGGTGCCGGCGAGCGCGATCGCCCGGCCCATCGCCTCCCGGGCCTCGGCGGTGCGGCCGAGCTGCTGCAGCAGGGCGCCGCGCAGGCCATGGAAGTGGAAGTAGCCCTGCAGCGGCCCGGCCAGGGGCTCGACGAGGGCGAGCCCGGCCGCCGGGCCGGCGACCTTGGCGGCCGCGACGGCGCGGTTGAGCGTCACCACCGGCGAGGGCTGCATCCGTTCGAGCGTCGCGTAGAGCGCGTCGATGCCGGCCCAGTCGGTGTCCCGCGGCCGCGCGGCCCGGGCGTGCAGGCCGGCGATGGCCGCCTGGACCTGGTAGGGGCCGGGCGCGCGGTGGCGCATCGCCTTGTCGACGAGGGCCAGCCCCTCGGCGATCGGGGCCTTGCGCCAGAGCCCGCGATCCTGCTCCTCCAGCAAAACGATCCCGCCGTCGGCGTCGAAGCGCGCCGGGGAGCGGGCGTGCTGGAGCAGCATCAGGGCGAGGAGCCCCATCGTCTCCGGGTCGGTCGCGAACAGCCGCAGCAGCAGGCGGCCGAGGCGGATCGCCTCGTCGCACAGCTCCGCCCGCTCCGTGCCGGTCGCGGCCGAGTAGCCGGCGTTGAAGACGAGGTAGAGCATCGCCGAGACGGCGGCGCGCCGCTCCGCCCGCTCGGCCGGGCCCGGCGCGCCGTAGGGTACCGGGCTCTTGGCGATGCGGGCCTTGGCGCGGGTGATCCGCTGCTCCATCGCCGCCTCCGAGACCAGGAAGGCGCGGGCGATGCGCGGCACGGAGAGCCCCGAGACGATGCGGAGCGCCAGTGCGATCTGCTGCGTCGCCGGCAGGTCCGGATGGCAGCAGACGAACAGGAGCCGCAGGATGTCGTCGCGATAGGCCCCGGCATCGATCGTCTCGGCGAGCGGCGTCTCGGCGTCGCCGAGATCGGACAGCGCCTCGTCCGACGGCAGGGGAGCGAGGCGGGCGAGGTGGCGCCTGCCGTCGAGGGCGGCGTTGCGGCCGACGAGGATCAGCCAGGCCGCCACGTCCCGTGGCGGTCCGGTGCGGGGCCAGGTCCGCAGCGCCCGCAGGCTCGCCTCCTGGAAGGCCTCCTCGGCGGTGTCGAGGTCGCGAAACACCCGCGACAGCGCGGCGACCACCCGGGGCCTCGCCGCCGCCAGGGAGGCGGCGAGCCAGGCGGCATCGGGCGAGTCCCCGCTCACCGGGGCCCGCCCTCACGGTGCCCGTCCCGGGCCGGGCGCGGGTCGGGATTGTAGAGCAGGACCGGCCGCAGCTCGTAGGCGCCGCCCGGATTGGCCGCGGCGAGGTCGCGGGCGATCTCCAGGGCCTCGTCGAGGTCGGCGACCTCGACGACGTAGAAGCCCAGCAGCTGCTCCTTGGTCTCGGCGAACGGGCCGTCGATCACCAGTGGCGGCTCGCTCGCCTTGCGCAGGGTGGTGGCGGTGCTCGTCGGCAGGAGCCGCAGCGACGGGCCGAGCTTGCCGTCCCGCTCCAGCCGCGCGTGCACGTGCCCGAGCCGGTCCATCACGGCAGCGTCGTCCGCCGCGCTCCAGGCGGCGACGACGTCCTCGTCCTTGTAGCAGAGGATGGCGTAGAGCATGGCGGCGATCCCTCTCCGTCCCAGGACGCGCGAGGCGGCCCGGATCCGACGAGGATCGCCGAAATTTCGCCCGGTGGCGAACCCGCTCCGGGGCCCCGTGCTTCAGTGGCGCGTCGCGCCCTCGGCGGCGGTCACCAGCGTCTTGGCGGCGGCCTCGAAGGCCTGGAAGGCCGGGATCGCCTTGTCCCAGGCCCCGGCGCCCAGCGCCTCGACCATGGCGGCGGCGTGGCGGCGCGCCTCGGTGCAGGCCGCGACGATCTGGGGCGCGGCCGGGTGCGAGGCGTCCAGCCCGAGCTCGGCGGCGTCGCCCGTGGCGAAGGCCGGCACCGCCGCGGAGGCCTGGCCGAGCCCGACCAGGGCCGCCGCGAGGCGGCGCTTCCACATCCCCATGTCGGCGGGCAGGCGCAGCAGGCGGTAGCCCGGCAGGTCGCGCGTGGCGCCGGCGTCGAGGACCTCCTGGGCCTTGGTCTCGGCCCGCACCAGGATCGCCATCAGGCCCTTGATCTCGTCGCTCGTCTTCTGGGCCTTGCCGGCGACCTGCTGCACGCCCGACGAGATCTCGGCCGTGGCGGCCTCCTGCTGGCCCAGCACCTCGGCCAGCGCCCGGATCCCCTCGGCCGAGCGGGCGACCGCGTCGCCCTCCTGCACCACCCGGGCCTCGACCCGGGCCACCGCGGCGGTGCCGCTCGCCACGGCGTGGCGGCTCTCGGCCACCGCGGCCTGGATCGCCGCCAGTTCCTGCAGCAGCACCGCCAGGCGGCCGCGGATCTGCTCGGTCGCCCGGGCGGTCTGGCCGGAGAGCTGCTTGACCTCCGCCGCCACCACGGCGAAGCCGCGGCCCGCCTCGCCGGCCCGGGCCGCCTCGATCGTGGCATTGAGCGCCAGCAGGTTGGTCTGGCTCGAGATCGCCTCGATCGTGCCGGCCATCTCCTGGATCTGAAGCGCCGCGCTCTCGAACCCGGTCAGGCGCTGCTCGATCTGCCCGGCATGGGTCTCGATCGCCGCCATCGTGCTGCTGGCCTCGCGCATGTCCGCCGCGCAGGACGCGATGCCGCCGCTCGCCCGCTCGGCGACCTCCGCGCTCGCCTGCGAGCGGCCCGCGAGCTCTCGGGTGGAGGCCGCGACCTCCTCGACCGCCGCCGCCATCGCTCGGGTCTGGCCGGCGATCTCGCTGGCGTCGTGCGTCATCCAGCCCAGCACCGTCGCGGCCTCGGAGGCCTCGGCGGCGACGCGGGCGGTGCTGCCGAGATCCGCGGCGGCGGCCACTTGCAGGCGCCCGACGAGCTGACCGAGGGAGCGGGCGAGGCGGCCGGAGCCCAGGTCGGACCCGCTGGCGCCGGCCCGCTCGACGAGACCGGCGAGGCGCTCCTCCACCATCTCCGGGGTCTCGACGGGAACGGGCGCAGGGGCGTGACGGGAGCGGAACATGGCGAGGATCCAGGGTGAGATGGCTCGATTTCCCCCGATCCCCGTATCGTTTCCGTTAACAGCCGGCCCGAACCCTGGTCTAGCGTGTGAGATGACGCATCGTCGTCTTAGGTTCCCCTCACGGTTCTGGCCCGCGCCGAGCTCCGCGACATTACTCGTTCGCTCCGCGACAGAAGACCGGCAATCACTCCGTCATGTATAAAATGCCGCGCTGTTCGGTCATCCGTCCTAGGCCGTACGCCCTATGGTGCACCGCCGCAACGGAAAGGGCCGCGCTCCTCTCGGAGCGCGGCCCGCATGCCTCGTCGTCACGCCCCGGCGGGGGCGGGGCTCCGCGCCCGCCCCGCGGCGGTCACTCGCCGCCGATCGCCGCCTTGGTGCGGGACCACCAGCCGGCCCGCTTCGGGCGGTCCGGATCCGACGGGGGGGTGAGCACGACGGCCACCGGCTCGGGCTCCGGCTCGGGGGCGGGCGCCGGCTCGGCCGGTGCCGGCTCCGCCGCGCGGGCGGGCTCGGCCTCGCCGAGCGGGGCCTCGATCGCCTCGGCGGCCAGGGCCTCGCGCTCGACGGCCGGGAGGTCCGGCGTCGCGACCGGATGGCCGATCGCCTCGGGCGCCGAGCCGGAGATCTCGTCGAGGGCGACGATCTCCTCCGCCAGGGCGTCCTGCACCAGGCTGCCCCCGGCCTCGCCGGGCTCGGTGCCGGCGACGACCTCGTCGCCGATCGTGCCGCCGGTCTCCTCGAAGCGGTCGCGGCCGCGACCGCCGCGGCGCCCGCGCCGGCGCCGCCGGCTCAGGGCGTCCTCGCGGCTCTCGCGCTCGTCGCGGGGAGCCGCCGCACCGTCCTGGGTGATCGGGATCGACACCGCCTCGCCCTCGACGGCCTGCTCGCGCGGCGCCTCGCCGGACTCGTCGCCCTCGTCCTCGTGACCCTCGGCCTCGCCGTCCTCGGACCCGGAGCGCTCGCCCCGGCCCCGCCGGCGGCGACGGCGGCGACGGCGCTTGCCCCCGCCCTCGTCCTCGCCCCGCGGCGCGCCGTCGCCGGCCTCCTCGTCGGTCTCCGCCTCGGCGTCGCCCTCGGCCTCGGCGGTCTCCTCGACCTCCTCGGCCTCCTCGACGATCTCCTCGTCCTCGTCATCCTCCTCCAGCGGCGGCGGCAGCACCGCCTCGGCCCGGATGCTGGTCACGGTCCGGGGCTCGACCCGCTGGGCCGGGTCGCCGCGATCGAGGTGGAAGGCCGAGGTCGCGGCCAGCCGGTCGTCGGCCGCGATGATGATCGCGACGCCGAAGCGCATCTCGAGCTCGTGCAGGTGCGCGCGCTTCTGGTTGAGGATGTAGAGCGCCACCTCGCTGCGGGTGCGCAGCACGAGGTTGTGGGTGCTCGACTTGATCAGCGCCTCCTCGATCGCCCGCAGGATCAGGAGGGCCACCGAGGCGGTCGCCCGCACGAAGCCCGAGCCGCCGCAATGCGCGCAGGGCACCGACGAGGATTCGAGCACGCCGGTGCGGATGCGCTGGCGCGACATCTCGAGCAGGCCGAAGGGCGAGATCCGGCCGACCTGGATGCGGGCGCGGTCGTTCTTCAGGCACTCGTTCAGCTTCTTCTCGACGGCGCGGTTGTTCCGCTTCTCCTCCATGTCGATGAAGTCGATGACGATGAGGCCGGCGAGGTCGCGCAGGCGCAGCTGGCGCGCCACCTCCTCGGCGGCCTCCAGGTTCGTCTTGTAGGCGGTGTCCTCGATGTCGTGCTCGCGGGTGGCGCGCCCCGAGTTCACGTCGATCGAGACCAGGGCCTCGGTCGGGTTGATGACGAGGTAGCCGCCCGAGCGCAGGGAGACGTGGTTGGAGAACATCGCGTCGAGCTGCTGCTCGACCCCGAAGCGGGCGAAGACCGGCGTCGGGTCGCGGTAGGGCTTCACCACCTTCGACTGCGTCGGCATCAGCATCCGCATGAAGTCCTTGGCCTCGCGGTAGGCGTCCTCGCCCGCGACCAGAACCTCGTCGATGTCCTTGTTGTAGAGGTCGCGGATGGCGCGCTTGATCAGCGAGCCCTCCTCGTAGACCAGCGCCGGCGCGGCCGAGGACAGGGTGAGCTCGCGCACGCTCTCCCACAGCCGCATCAGGTACTCGAAGTCGCGCTTGATCTCCGGCTTGGTGCGCGAGGCGCCCGCCGTGCGCAGGATGACGCCCATCCCCTCGGGCACCTCGAGGTCGGTGGCGATCTCCTTCAGGCGCTTGCGGTCGGCCGCGCTGGTGATCTTGCGCGAGATGCCGCCGCCCCGGCCGGTGTTCGGCATCAGCACCGAGTAGCGGCCGGCCAGCGACAGGTAGGTGGTGAGCGCCGCGCCCTTGGTGCCGCGCTCCTCCTTGACGACCTGGACCAGGATGACCTGCCGGCGCTTGATCACCTCCTGGATCTTGTAGTGCCGGCGCGGGGTGCGGGGACGCTCCGGGATCTCGGCCAGCGCGTCGCCGCGGCCGCCGACCTGCTCGACGATCGCCTCCTCGTGGTCGTCGTCCTCGTCGTCCCCGTCCTGATCGTCGTCCTCGTCGTCCTCGGACTCGTCGTCGGACTCCTCGTCGTCCTCGTCGTCCTCTTCCTCGTCCTCGTCCTCGTCGGACTCCGTGGCGTCGACCGGCTGCGAGGCGGCGACGGGCTGGGGCAGGACGCCCGCGTCGTCGCTCTCGCCGGCGGTGTCGGCCTGAACCGTGGTCTCGACGGGCTCGGACGCGACGGCAGCGGCCTCGGTCGCGTCCGCGACGGGGGCGGGCTCCGCCGACACGGCGGCGGCGATCGCCGCCGGGGTCTCGGCGCCGGCCTCGCCCTGCAGCGGGGCGGCCTCGACGGGGTGATGCTCGGCAGAGGTCTCCTGAGCGTGGGTCTCCTGGGCCTGGATCTCCTGGGCAGAGTTCTCCTGGGCCGGGCTCTCGTGAGCCTGGGTCTCCGGGATCAGGTTGTCCTGCGCGACGGCGTCGCCGGCCTGGGCCTCGGCCGGAGCCTCGTGGGCGGCCTGCGCCGGATGCTCGCCGCTCTCGGGCTGGCCGGGCGTTCCTTCGCTGAACGTCCCTTCGCTAAAGGTCTCCTGGGCGAGCGTCTCGCGCGGGTGCGTGTCCTGCCAGCCGGTCGTCTCGACAGCGCTCGTCTCGACACCTGTCTCCTGACCGGTCTCCTGGCCGGCCTCGTGCAGATCCTCCGCCGGGGCGCTCACCACGGCGTCGGACGGGCGCGACGAGGCCTCGGCCCGGCGGCCGCGGCGGCGGCGGCGGCGGGGCTGGTCGCCGCGCTCCTGGCGCTCGCCACGCTCCGAGCGCTCGCTGCGCTCACCGCGCTCCTGGCGTTCGGGGCGCTCCTCGTGCTCGCGCTCGGCCCGCGCCTCCTCCTCGAGGAGCGCCATCCGGTCGGCGATCGGAATCTGGTAGTAGTCGGGGTGGATCTCGCTGAAGGCGAGGAAGCCGTGGCGGTTGCCCCCGTACTCGACGAAGGCGGCCTGCAGCGACGGCTCGACCCGCGTGACCTTGGCGAGATAGATGTTGCCGCGCAGCTGGCGGCGGCTAGCGGACTCGAAGTCGAATTCCTCGACCTTGGAACCCTTGACCGTCACCACCCGGGTCTCTTCCGGGTGGGCGGCATCGATGAGCATCTTGTTGGCCATGACGAACTTTCGGCATGGCGACCGACGGCAGCGCCGCTGGACGGGGGCATCCGGGAACGGACCCTGAGGCGGGTGACCTCAGGGATCCTGGCCGTGCGCGGGAGGACGAGCCTCCGTAGTCCGGTGCCGCCCCGGGCGCGGAAACCTGCGCCGGGAGGGCTCTCCCGTGCCGTGCCCTTCCGGGCCCGGCGGATGATGTCGTGCGGGGGATGCCGTCAATCGCCGCTGCGCGCATCCACGCGCGCGAGGGGTTGACGATGGCCGGGGGCAGGGGGCGCGGACGGGCGCGACGCGGAGCGCGTGCGCCGGGGACGGCAGCTTCGAAATCCGAGGCTGTGCGTCCACGCATACTCCCACCGACCTTTCGAATCAGGGCGCGCGGGCCTGGAAGGCCCCGCGGCCGTTGGAAAACGGGCGACGACGTTCGGGAACGCCGCCGCGGATCACGCGACTCCTGCCCGGCACGCTGATCGTCGGACGATCTGCCGGCGGCCGGCCAACGCCGAAGCCGCTGCGAGAGCGTCCGGGCGGGCCCGCGGGCCGCGGCGGAAGAGCCGGCGGCATCGGGCAAGGGTCCATACCATTACAGAGTGTCGCGGCGAATTTGCAAGCATGTTCGCTCGCTTGTCCTGCCCGCGCGTCGCCGGTCCCCCGCCGGCCTCTTGCTGATCCCCCGCCGGCCCGGGCGTCCCTCCCTGTACCCGCCCGGCCACAGGCGCCGGGCGGACGATCCGATCGGCTTTGCGAAGCGTTAACCATGGCTCGGTTATCGCGTAACCGGGATGCCGCCAGAAGTCGCCGCGAGACCATGCCGACACGCGCACGTCCGATCCGCCTGCCGCTCCGCGCCGCCCTCGTGGCGCTGGGCCTCCTCGCGCCGCTGCCCGGCCTCGCCGCGCCGGAGCGTCCGGCCGTCGAGCGCCAGATGCCCGAGCGTCAGGCCGCCGAGCGCGCCGCCGCCGACCGGCCCGCGGTGGCGATCGGCGCCGAGATCTCGGCGGTCCCGGAGGGCACCCGCCTGACCGTGGTTTTGTCCCGGCCGGTCGAGGCCCGGGCTTTCGTGATGGAACGGCCCGACCGGGCGATCGTCGACCTGCCGGAGGTCAACTTCCAGTTGCCCTCCGAGGCGGGCCGCAAGCGCGACGGCCTCGTCGCCTCCTACCGCTACGGCCTGTTCGCCCCCGGGCGCTCGCGCATCGTCATCGACCTCGCCCAGGCCGCGACCGTGGCGCGGGTCGCGACCACGACCCGGCCGAGGGACGGGGCGACGCTGCTCACCATCGATCTCGCCCGCAGCGACCGCGAGGCGTTCCGGCGCGCCGCCCAGCCGGCCGCGCCCGCCCGCGCCGAGGGCCCGCCGGCCCGCGATCCGGTCGATTCGCGGCCCCTCGTCATCGTCGACGCCGGCCATGGCGGCATCGATCCGGGCGCCATCGCGGGCAACGGCGTCTACGAGAAGGACATCGTGTTCGGGGTCGCCCAGGGGCTGGTCCAGCGCCTCGAGGCCACCGGCCGCATCCGGGTCCAGATGACCCGCGACCGCGACGTGTTCGTGCCGCTCGCCGAGCGGGTGCGCATCGCCCGCGACGCCCGCGCCGACCTGTTCGTGTCGATCCACGCCGATTCGATCTCGGCCGCCCCGCAGGTGCGCGGCGCCACGATCTACACCGGCTCCGAGAAGGCGACCGACGCCGAATCGGCGCGGCTGGCCGACCGCGAGAACAAGGCCGACGCGGCCGCCGGCGCCGACCAGGGCGAGGGACCGGGCGACGTCGCGACGATCCTGCAGGAGCTCACCCTGCGCGAGACCCGCGGGTTCTCGGCGCGGTTCGCGCAAGGGTTGCTCACCAACCTCTCCGGCGTGATGGAGATGAGCGTGAAGCCCCACCGCGAGGCGGGGTTCCGGGTGCTGCGTTCGCCCGACGTGCCCTCGGTGCTGGTCGAGCTCGGCTACCTGTCGAGCAAGCGCGACCTCGACCTGCTGCTCTCCGACGAGTGGCGCATCAAGGTCACGGCGCAGATGGCCGGGGCGATCGAGCGGTTCTTCGCCGGCCGCCTCCCGCCCGCCGGCCAGGCGATGACCGCGCTGAACGCCGACGGCTTGCGCCTCAGCCGGGCCGCCGAGCACGCACCCGCCCCAGTTTCACCATAGATCCCGTGTCGATAGGGCTCCGTCGGCCCCTCGCTGTCCTGGCTTTCGCGCCCGTCCTCCGCTAATCGCGGGAGCGGCTGCGCGTCGTCATGGCGGGTAGCGTTCCGGTGGGGAGCCGCGCCGAGGCGTGGCCGTCCGCTGCGGGCCTCGGGCTTTCGATCGGCCAGAGGGCCGCCGCGGCATCATCGACGGATCGGGTTTCGATGCGCTTCATCCTCCGCTTCTTCGGCTTCCTGTTCAGCATCGCGGCGATGCTCTTCGTCGTCGGCGCGGCCGCGGGCGGCTACTTCTACTGGAAGTACTCGCGCGACCTGCCCGACCACGCGGCGCTCGCCAATTACGAGCCGCCGGTGATGACCCGCGTCCACGCGGCCGATGGCAGCCTGCTCGCCGAGTATGCCCGCGAGCGCCGGCTCTACCTGCCGATCCAGGCGATGCCGAAGATCGTCGTCGCGGCCTTCCTGTCGGCCGAGGACAAGAACTTCTACAAGCACGGCGGCATCGACCCCGAGGGCATCGTCCGGGCGATAGTCACCAACGCGTCCAGCGGCAAGAAGCAGGGCGCCTCGACCATCACCCAGCAGGTCGCCAAGAACTTCCTGCTCTCCTCCGAGCAGACCCTCGACCGCAAGGTCCGCGAGGCGCTGATCGCGCTGCGCATCGAATCGACCTACTCGAAGGACAAGATCCTCGAGCTCTACCTCAACGAGATCTTCCTCGGCACGATCGTGCCGGGCCGCAACCTGCACGGCATCGCGGCCGCCGCCCTCGACTACTTCGGCAAGTCGGTGCACGAGCTGACGATCCACGAGGCGGCCTATCTCGCGGCGCTGCCCAAGGGCCCGAACAACTACCACCCCTACCGCCGCACCCAGCAGGCGCTGGCGCGCCGCAACGAGATCATCGGCCTGATGGCCCAGAACGGGTACATCACCAAGGAGGAGGCCGAGTCCGAGCGCAAGCAGCCGCTCGGCGTCAACCCGCGCACCATCTCGCCCAACACCGCCAACGCGAACTACTTCGCCGAGGAGGTCCGCCGCGAGATCTCCGAGCGCTACGGCGAGAAGAAGCTCTACGAGGGCGGCCTGTCGGTGCGCACCACCCTCGACCCGAAGATGCAGGCGATGGCCCGCAAGGCGCTGGTCGACGGCCTGGTGCGCTACGACCAGGCGCGCGGCTGGCGCGGCCCGAAGAGCCGCGTCGAGCTCGCCGGCCGCGACTGGGGCATGGCGGTGGCCGAGGTGCCGGCGCTCGGCGACGTGCAGCCCTGGCGCCTGGCCGTGGTGCTCGACACCTCCGGCGGCCGCGCCACGATCGGCCTGCAGCCCAAGCGCGAGAGCTCCGGCCAGGTCTCGAAGGACCGCGAGACCGGGATCATCTCGGCCGAGGGCGTGCGCTGGACCGGCCGCAGCGTCGCGGCGGCGCTCAATTCCGGCGACGTCGTCTACGTCGAGCGCATGGAGGGGGCCGGCAACACCTATCGCCTGCGCCAGATCCCGGAGGTCTCCGGCGCGATCGTGGCGATGGACCCCTACACGGGCCGCGTCCACGCGATGGTCGGCGGCTTCTCCTACGACGAGAGCGAGTTCAACCGCGCCACCCAGGCGATGCGCCAGCCCGGCTCGTCGTTCAAGCCGATCGTCTACTCGGCGGCCCTCGACAACGGCTACACCCCGTCCTCGATGGTCCTCGACACGCCGATCACCATCGAGGCGGGCCCCGGCCAGGAGGCGTGGACCCCGACCAACTACGGCGGCAAGGCCGGCGGCGGCCCCCACACCCTGCGCTACGGCATCGAGCACTCGAAGAACCTGATGACGGTGCGGCTCGCCAAGGATGTCGGCATGCCGCTGATCGCCGAGTACGCCCGCCGCTTCGGCGTCTACGACGACATGCTGCCCGTCCTGCCGATGTCGCTGGGTGCCGGCGAGACCACCGTGATGCGGATGGTCACCGCCTACTCGATGCTCGACAACGGCGGCCGGCGCATCCGCCCGACCCTGATCGACCGCATCCAGGACCGCAACGGCGAGACCATCTACCGCCACGACACCCGCAAGTGCATCGGCTGCGACGCCGACAAGTGGTCGGGCCAGGACGAGCCGAAGCTGGTCGACGAGTCCGAGCAGGTCCTCGACCCGCTCACCGCCTACCAGATCGTCTCGATCATGGAGGGCGTGGTCCAGCGCGGCACCGCCACGATCCTGAAGGAGATCGGCAAGCCGCTCGCCGGCAAGACCGGCACCACCAACGACTCCAAGGACGCCTGGTTCGTCGGCTTCTCACCGGATCTCGCGGTCGGCATCTACATCGGCTACGACAAGCCCCGCTCGCTCGGCGACAGCGCCACCGGCGGCGGGCTCGCCGCCCCGATCGCCCGCGACTTCCTGAAGGCCGCCCTCAAGGACAAGCCGCCGACGCCGTTCCGCGTGCCCCCGGGCATCAAGCTGATCCGCGTCAACGCCGCCAGCGGCACCCGTGCCGGCGGCTCGGAGGGCGGGCTGCTCGAGGCCTTCAAGCCCGGCACCGCCCCGCCCGACAGCTACTCGGCCCCGCCGAGCGCCCAGCCGGCGGCGCCGGCGGCGGTACCCCCGGACGCGGACCGGGCGGCCCAGGCGGGCGGGCTGTACTGACAGCGACAGGGAGGGCGGGGCGCCGGCGGGTGCCTCGCCCTTCGCGTAAGAGCGCTTCGGCATGTCGCGACGAGCCCTGTCCGGGAAAGAAGAGGCTCGGGTTTTCCTCGGACCGTCCAGCATCCCTCTGCGAGGCTCGCTGATGACCGAACAGATCTCGGACTTCGATCCCGCCGCCTCGCTGAGTTCGACCGAGGCCATCGCGGTGTTCCTGTCCGATGCCTTCGAGGCCGGAGCCGCATCCCACGTTGCGTCGGCTCTCCGCGTGGCGGTTCGTGCCGCACACCAGAACCGAACCGTCGAAGCGGCCAGCTTGCCGCTCTGCGACCTCGACGATCTGCCTCTCGCGACTGCGCTCTCGGTGCTGAAAGCTCTCGGCTTGCGTCTCACCGTCGATCTCGCCGACCCGGCTCCAGACAAGCCGCGCCGCATCCCGATCGCCGAGCTTCTCGTCGGTGCCGAGCACCTGCCCGAGATCTGCCCGGATATCGCCGGCACGCTCGACGGTCCTCCCGTCGGGCGCGAACTCGGCTGACCGAGGCGCTGCCCCGCCGTTTACACCCGCGCCCCCCGGCGCTATCACCCAGCACCCCAACCTCACGCGAGTGAACCCACACCAGATGCGCGCCGAGATCGAGCAACTCTCGGATGCCGCCAAGCAGTCGATCGGACTGCTGAGGAGGCATCTTTGACTGGGATACCGTTGACAAGCGCCTCGCGGAGCTGAACGCCCGCTCGGAGGACCCCTCGCTCTGGAACGATCCGGAGGAGGCCCAGAAGGTCATGCGCGAGCGCACGCAGCTCGACGACGCCGCGACCGCGATCCGCCGCCTCGAGCAGGGGCTGGAGGACGGCGCCACGCTGATCGAGCTCGGCGAGATGGAGGCGGACGCCGCCACCATCCGCGAGGGCGAGGAGCAGATCCGCGCCGTGCAGGTCGAGGCGGCCCGCCGCCAGATCGAGACCCTGCTCTCCGGCGAGGCCGACGGCAACGACACCTATGTCGAGGTCCATGCCGGCGCCGGCGGCACCGAGAGCCAGGACTGGGCCAACATGCTCCAGCGCATGTATTCCCGCTGGGCCGAGCGCCGGAAGTACAAGGTCGAGATCGTCGAGTGGTCCGACGGCGAGGAAGCCGGGATCAAGGGCGCCACGCTCCTGATCAAGGGCCACAACGCCTATGGCTGGCTGAAGACCGAATCGGGCGTCCACCGCCTGGTGCGGATCTCGCCCTACGATTCCAACGCCCGGCGGCACACCAGCTTCGCCAGCGTCTGGGTCTACCCGGTCATCGACGACCGGATCACGATCGAGATCAAGGAATCGGACTGCCGGATCGACACCTACCGGTCGTCGGGCGCGGGCGGCCAGCACGTCAACACCACCGACTCGGCGGTGCGCATCACCCACAACCCGACCGGGATCGTGGTGGCGTGCCAGCAGGAGCGCTCGCAGCACAAGAACCGGGCCACCGCCTGGAACATGCTGCGCGCCCGCCTCTACGAGCTCGAGCTGAAGAAGCGCGAGGAGAAGGCCAACGCCGAGGCCGCCTCGAAGACCGATATCGGCTGGGGCCACCAGATCCGCTCCTACGTGCTCCAGCCCTACCAGCTGGTGAAGGACCTGCGCACCGGCGCCCAGTCGACCAGCCCCGACGATGTCCTCGACGGCGACATCGACGACCTGATCGAGGCCTCGCTCGCCCACCGGGTCTACGGCGGCGCCGAGGCGGTCGCGGATATCGACTGAGGACCCGCACGTCTCTTCGGACTGAGATCAGGGCGCGGCGCTTCCCCCGGACCGGGGGAGGGGCCGCGCCCTTTTTATGGCCCGGTGCCGGGCCTGTTACGGCTTGACCCCGCCGCGCCGCCGGTTGTCAGATGCCCGCCGGGCAGGCGGGATGACGCGCATGGCGAAAGAGATCTTCGTGTCCTACGGCGTCGACGTCGACGCGGTGGCGGGCTGGCTCGGATCGTATGGCGGCGAGGACAGCCCCTGCGACATCTCCCGCGGGGTCTTTGCCGGCAGGGTCGGGTCGCCGCGGCTGCTGCGGATGTTCGCGCGCTGGGGCATCCAGACGACCTGGTTCATCCCCGGCCACTCGATCGAGACCTTTCCCGAGGAGATGAAGGCCGTGGCGGCGGCGGGCCACGAGATCGGGATGCACGGCTACAGCCACGAGAACCCGATCGCGATGACCCCCGAGCAGGAGGAGGCGATCTTCGACAAGTGCGTCGGGCTGATCAGCGATCTCGCCGGCAAGCCGCCCCGCGGCTACGTCGCTCCCTGGTGGGAGTTCGGCCCCAAGACCAACGAGCTCCTGCAGAAGAAGGGCATCCGCTACGACCACTCGCTGATGCACAACGACCACCATCCCTACTACGTGCGGGTGGACGAGAGCTGGACCAAGATCGATTACTCGCAGCATCCCTCGACCTGGATGCGCCCGTTCGAGCACGGCACCGAGACCAAGCTGATCGAGATCCCGGCCTCCTGGACCCTCGACGACCTGCCGCCGATGATGTTCGTCAAGGCGGCGCCCAACAGCCACGGCTTCGTCAACCCGCGCGACATCGAACAGATGTGGCGCGACCAGTTCGACTGGGTCTATGCCAACTACGACTATGCCGTCTTCCCGATCACCATCCACCCGGACGTCTCGGGCAAGCCGCACGTGCTGCAGATGCACGAGCGCCTGTTCCAGCACTTCAAGGCCCATGACGGCGTGCGGTTCGTGACGATGGAGACCATCGCCGAGGACTTCGCGAAGCGCTTCCCGTTCGAGGGCACGGCGCGGCCGGAATCCTGATTCGATGTGCGGCCTGTGCGGCGCCTTCGGGGCGCCCGACCACTGGAGCGACGGGGTGGCCCGCCCGGGCCCGGCCCAGGCCGGGCGGCGGGCCCGGGCGGAGGCCGCCAACCGGGTGCTCGGCCTCTACGGCCTGCGCCTCGCGGCCTGGGCCGATCGCTACACCCTGTCGGGCCGAACCGGGCGGACCGCGATGGTCGACCATCTCGGCACCCTGTGGCCGGCCGCCGAGCGCCTCGCCGGTCGTCCCTGCGATCCCCTCGATCTCGCGATCATCGTCGCCCTGGAGGCGCGGTGACCCGTCCTCCGGCGACGCCCGTCACCCTGCTCACCGGCTTCCTCGGCGCCGGCAAGACCGCCCTGCTCGCCCGCCTGCTGCGCTGGCCGGCGCTACGCGACACCGCGGTCCTGATCAACGAGTTCGGCGAGGTCGGCCTCGACCACTTGCTGGTCGAGCCGCTCGCGGGCGAGGTGGCGCTCCTGCGCGGCGGCTGCGTCTGCTGCAGCATCCGCGGCGACCTGAAGGCGGCGCTGATCGACCTGCACGACCGGCGCCGGCGCGGCCTGGTGCCGGATTTCCGCCGGGTGGTGGTCGAGACGACGGGCCTCGCCGATCCGGGCCCGGCCGTCGCCACCCTGGTGGCCGATCCGGTCCTGCGCCACGCCTTCACGACGGCTTCCATCGTCACGGTGGTGGACGCGGTGAACGGCACCCGCACCCTCGACACGCACGAGGAGGCGGTGCGGCAGGCGGCCTGCGCCGACCGCCTGATCCTGTCGAAGACCGACCTCGCCCCGCCCGCGGTCGCCGCCGCCCTGCGGGCGCGGCTCGCCGCCCTCAACCCCCTCGCGCCGGTCACCGACCTCACCCTCGACGACGCGCCGGAAGCGGCCCTCCTCACCGACGACCCGACCGGAACCGCGAGCGCCCGGCGCTGGCTCTGCGCCGAGATCCCGTCGCACCCCCACGGCGCAGCCGGGGCGGTGACGATCGAGAGCGGGCCGGTGGACTGGACCCGGTTCGGCCTCTGGCTCGGCATGCTGCTCAACCGTCACGGCGCCCGGATCCTGCGGCTCAAGGGGCTGGTGGCGGTCGAGGGCGTCGCGACGCCGGTGGTGATCCAGGGCGTGCAGCACCTCGTCCATCCCCCCCGGCACCTGGCCGAATGGCCCGAGGGCGGGGCCCGCACCCGCCTCGTGCTGATCGGGCACGACCTCGACGGTGCCCTGCTGCGCCGCTCCTACGCCGCCTTTACCGGCGCGCAGCCTCCCGCCGCCTCGCCGGGCGTCCCGGAGGCGCACGCCGCCGCCGCACCGGCGGCAGCCGATCGTTAACCCTGCGGGTCCTACACCTCCGCTCTGTCCGGCCGTCGGGAGGGTGAGGCGTGAACGCACTGGTGCCGAAGGAACTCGCCGCGAAGCTGAGCGCCCTGCCGCGCCGCCCCTGCGCGCTGGGCGAGGCCGGGCACGAGCCGCACAAGCCGGTCTTCGCCGAGATCCTCGACCGGTCCGGCCACGGCACCGGCCACTTCGTCCGCCTGCCCCAGAGCATGGTGGAGATGATCACCCGCGAGGCCAAGGCGCCCGAGGCGGTGCAGGGCCTGGAGAAGGAGCCGGCCAAGGAGCCGGCAAGCGAGCCGGAGCGCGAGCCGGAGGCCGCCGCACCGGCGGCAAGGCCCCGCCGCAAGCCCGCTGGCAAGCGCGCGCCCGCCAAGGCGGAGTGATCGGGAGCGGGCTCGCGCCGGTGCGTCCCCGCCCGCGGTCCCCCCGCATCGGTGCGGGGTTGCAAACTTGCCGGTCCTCAGCCCTGCTCCGGGACGGTATGACCCCTCTCAACGCGCGCCACGCGCGAGGGGAGGACGGCCGGTGCGGACCATCGAACGGGAGCCGGACATCGCTGCCGCGCGGCCGGGGAGGGCGGGGTTCCACCCGGTCCTGATCGGCCTCGGGCTGATGCTGGTGGCCTTCAACCTGCGGCCCGCCCTGTCGAGCGTCGGCCCGCTCCTGCCGGGCATCCGCGCCGAGACCGGCCTCTCGGGTGCGCTCGCCGGGGCCCTCGTCACCGTGCCGGTCCTGTGCCTGGGGGTGTTCGGCCGCCTCGCGCCCGTGCTGGTGCGGCGCGTCGGGCCGGATGCCGGCGTGCTGGCGGCGCTCCTCGTCCTGGCGCTCGGCCTCGGCGTGCGCGGCCTCGGCGGCCTGCCGTCTCTCTTCCTCGGTTCGGTGATCGCCGCGGCGGCGATCGGGATCGTCGGCGTCATCCTGCCGGGCATCGTCAAACGCGACTTTCCCGATCGGGCCGGCCTGATGACCGGGCTCTACACCGCGCTGCTCTGCCTCGGCGCCGCTGCCGGAGCGGGCTTCACCGTGCCGGCGCGCCATGCCCTCGGCCTCGGCTGGGAGGGGGCCCTGATGCTCTGGGCCGCCCCCGCCCTCGTCGCCGCGGCGGCCTGGCTGCCCTTCGCGCGCGGGCGCGACAAACCCGCCGGGGGCGCGGCGCGGCCGAGCGGGGCGCTGTGGCGCGATCCCCTGGCCTGGCAGGTCACCGCCTTCATGGGCCTGCAATCCTCGCTCGCCTACATCGTGTTCGGCTGGCTGCCCGCGGCCCTGGTCGACCGGGGCCTCGACATCGTGGCGGCCGGCCTCGTCGCCTCGGTCTCGGCGCTGGCGCAGGGCGTGCTCGCCCTCGTGGTGCCGACGCTGGCGGCGCGCCGGCCCGACCAGCGGCCCTGGGTGGTGCTGGTCGTCAGCCTGCCGCTCGTCGGCTTCATCGGGCTGCTCGTGGGTCCGCTCGCCTTCGCCTGGGGCTTCGCGCTGCTGCTCGGCCTCGGCCTCGGCGGCTGCTTCGGGCTCGCCCTCACGCTGATCGTGCTGCGGGCCGGCGACCCCCGGGCTGCCGCCGAGCTCTCCGCCATGGCGCAGGGCGTCGGCTATTGCGGGGCGGCGCTCGGCCCGTTCCTGGTCGGGATCGCGCATGACTGGAGCGGCGGCTGGGGCCTGCCGGCGGCGCTCTACGCCGCCGTGTGCCTCTCGGCCGGAAGCTTCGGCCTGCTCGCCGCCCGCAACCGGACGGTGCGGATCTGAAGGAAGCGGGCGGCCTCAGCCGCCCGCCAGCGCCCGCGTCAGCGCGCTCGCCGAATCGGCCAGGTCCTCGACGACGCCGAGGTGGTGACGCCCCGGGATCTCGAACGCCTCGGCCCGCGCCCCGAGCCCGTGCCAGATCGTCGGCAGCAGCAGGTTCTGGCGCAGGAATTCGGGCAGCTCGTCGGCGCCCGCGACCGCGATCAGGTGCGCGCCGGGGCGCGGCTCGCGCAGGGCCGGGCTCTCGGCCCGGGCCTCTCCGGGATCGAGGCGCAGGGTCGCGTTCATGGCCGTGCCGAGGAGCGGACGCAGATCGTGGACGCCGCTGATCGACACCACCCGGTCGATCCGCCCGGCGCAGGCGAGGGTGATGTCGGTGCAGAGCATCCGGCTGACGAGGTGCCCGCCCGCGGAATGGCCGGCGAGGCGGATCGGCCCCGCCACCTCGGCGCTCGCCCGGTCGAGGAAGGCGGCGATCTCGGCGGTGATGACGGCGATGCGGGCCTCGGGGCAGAGCGTGTAGCTCGGCACCGCGACGGCGTAGCCGTGGGCGAGCGGCCCGGCGGCGAGGTGCGACCAGACCGAGCGGTCGAACGCCTTCCAGTAGCCGCCATGGATGAACACCGCGAGGCCGGCGGGTGTGCCCTCGGGCAGGAAGAGGTCGTAGGCGTGGCGCGGGCCGGCCCCGTAGGGCAGGCCCAGGCGAGCGCGCCCTTGCGCGACGAGGCCTTCCCGGAACGCCGCAGCCGCCGCGATCCAGCGCGGCGGATAGGTCCTGGCGTCCGGGATGGCGCCGAGATTGTCGTAGGCGCGGTCGATGTCGCCGAGCGTCCCGCCGGTCGTCCAGGAGACGGGTTGCATCACGCGGCGTCCGGCACGATCGCGGTGGCCTCGATCTCGACGAGCGCGCCCGGCTCGACGAGGTCGGCGACGCCGACGAGCGCCATGGCGGGGAAGTGGCGGCCCATCACCCGGCGGTAGACCGGCCCGAGCTCGGGCAGGCAGGCGCGATAGGTGTCGACGCTGCGCACGTACCAGGTGAGCCGCGCGACGTGCTCCGGCCCGCCCCCGGCCTCGGCCAGGACGGCGAGGATGTTGCGCAGGATCTGCTCGACCTGGGGGAGGAAGCCCTCGGCCAGCACCTCGTTCTCGTCCCAGCCGATCAGGCCCCCGGTCATCACCACGGTGCCGCGGCCGGCCATGCCGTTGGCGTAGCCCTTCGGCTTCTTCCAGCCCGGCGGCTGCAGGGTGGTGAGCGCGGGCGCCTCCGTCGCGGGGCGGAGCGGGATCGGGCTGGCGGTCATGCGGTCTCTCCCTGGACGGTCGCCGCCTCCGCCTCGGCCTGCCGGCGCAGGGCGAAGCGTTGCAGCTTGCCGGATTCGGTCTTGGGCAGGGCGGGCACGTAGTGCACCGCCCGCGGATACTTGTAGGGCGCGAGGTCGGTCTTCACGTGCTCCTGCAGCGCCTTGGTCAGGGCCTCGGTCCCGTCGAAGCCGGGGTTGAGCACCACGTAGGCGGCGACGATGCGGCCGCGCTCGGGGCAGGGTGCGGCGACGACGCCGACCTCCGCCACCGCCGGATGGGCGAGCAGGCTCGCCTCCACCTCGGGGCCGGCGATGTTGTAGCCGGCCGAGACGATCATGTCGTCGTTGCGGGCCTGGAACCAGAAATAGCCGTCGGCGTCCTGCAGGTAGGTGTCGCCGGTGACGTTCCAGCCGTCCTGCACGTAGACGATCTGGCGCTCGTCGGCGAGGTAGCGGCAGCCGATCGGCCCGCGCACCGCGAGCCGCCCCGGCACCCCGGGCGGGCACGGCCTGCCGTCGAGATCGATCACCCTGGCCTCGTAGCCCGGCACCGGCCGTCCGGTCGCGCCGGGGCGGATCTCGTCCTCGGGCGAGGCGATGAAGATGTGCAGCATCTCGGTCGCGCCGATGCCGTCCATCAGCTTGAGGCCGGTCGCCTTCGCCCAGGCGTGCCAGGTCGGCGCCGGCAGGGTCTCGCCGGCCGAGACGCACTTGCGCAAGCTCGACAGGTCGTGCTGGCCGATCAGGCCGAGCATCGCCCGGTAGGCGGTGGGCGCGGTGAACAGCACGGTGGCGCGGTAGCGCGCGATCGCCGCCGCGAGGTCGGCCGGGCCCGCCCTCTCGAGCAGCACCGCCCGGGCGCCGACCCGGAACGGGAACAGCACCAGCCCGCCGAGGCCGAAGGTGAAGGCAAGCGGCGGCGAGCCGATGAACACGTCGTCTTCCGTCGCCCGCAGCACCTCGCGGCCATAGGCGTCGCAGATCACCAGGAGGTCGCGGTGGTAGTGGATCGTCGCCTTCGGCAGGCCGGTGGTGCCGGAGGTGAAGCCGAGCAGGCACGGATCGTCGGCCCGGGTGAGGGGCGGCTCGAACCGGTCGGAGGCGTCGCGGAGGAGGTCGCCGAGTTCGCCCCCGGCGGTGCCGCGCCAGGTGACGACCCGCACCGGTTCGGCGCGCCCGTCCACGGCCTTCGCCATCTCGTCGATCAGGCCGGCATCGCAGAGCGCGAGCGGGATCCGGGCCTTGTCGAGGATCTGGGTCAGTTCCCGCGCCCGCAGGAGCGGCATGGTCGCGACCACGATTCCGCCCGCCTTGATGATCGCGAGGTAGAGCGCGACCTTGGTCGGGTTGTTGGCCGAGCGCAGCAGCACCCGCCCGCCCGGGACGAGGCCGAGCCGGTCGACCAGCACGTTCGCCATCCGGTCGATCCGGCGCGCCAGCTCGGCATAGGTCCAGGTCACGTCCGGCCCGACGAGGGCCACCCGCTCGCCGCGCCCCTCTGCGACGTGCCGGTCCACCAGTTCGACCGTGGCGTTCAGGTGCTCGGGATAGCCGAGCCGGTCGAGGTTGACGAAGTCCGGCATCCGGTCCGGCGGGGGCAGGTTGTCCCGCACGAAGGTGTCCGGCCGCCGGGCCCACGGGCTGCCGCCCGGGCGGGGAGCGTCCCCGGCAACGGCTTCGGGATACGCGATGGGACGAGTTTCCGGCACGGCAGCCTCCATCGGACGAACCTCCTCTCAGGCGAGAATCTGGCGGGCGATGACGAGCTTCTGGACCTCGGTGGCGCCCTCGTAGATCCGCAGCGCCCGGATCTCGCGGTAGAGCGTCTCCGGCACCGAGCCCGAGCGGACGCCCTCGCCGCCATGGAGCTGCACCGCCCGGTCGATCACCTCTTGCGCGGCCTCCGTCGCCACCATCTTGGCCATCGCGGCCTCGCGGGTGATGCGGGGCGCCCCCGAATCCCGGGTCCAGGCGGCGCGGTAGACGTGGAGCGCCGCCGTATCGATCGCCGTCGCCATCTCGGCGAGGCTGGTCTGGGTCAGCTGCATCGCGGCGAGCGGCGCCCCGAACAGCGTGCGGTTCTGCGCGCGGGCGAGCGACGCATCGAGGGCGCGGCGGGCGAAGCCGAGCGCGGCGGCGCCGACGGTGGAGCGAAACACGTCGAGCGTCGCCATCGCGACCTTGAAGCCGGCGCCCGCCTCGCCGATGCGGTTCTGCGCCGGCACGCGGCAATTCTCGAAATGCAGCCGTGCGAGGGGATGGGGCGCGATGGTGTCGAGCCGTTCCGCGATTCTTAGGCCGGGCGTGTCCGCCGGCACGAGATAGGCCGAGAGGCCCCGCGCCCCCGGCGCCTCGCCGCTGCGGGCGAAGACGACGTACGTGTCGGCGATGCCGCCATTCGAGATCCAGGTCTTCTCGCCGTCGAGCCGGACCATCCCGTCGCCGGCCGGCTGCACCGCGAGCGCGATCTGGGCGACGTCGGAGCCGGCCTCGGGCTCGGTGAGCGCGAAGGCGGCGATGCGGCGGCCCGCCCGCACCCCGGGCAGCACCGCCTCGCGCTGGGCCGGCGTGCCGGACAGCGTCAGCGCCCCGGTGCCGAGGCCCTGCATGGCGAAGGCGAAATCGGCGAGGCCGTCGTGGCGGGCGAAGGTCTCGCGCAGGAGGCAGAGCGCCCGCACGTCGAACACCCCGTCCTCGGGGGCGGCGAAGCGCAGGAACCCCGCCTCGCCGAGCGCCGCGACGAGCCGCCGGCACGAGCCGTCGACGTCGTGGTGGTCGACGAGGGCCGGCACCGTGCTGGCGGCCCAGTCGTCGGCCTGCGCGGCGAGGTCGCGGTGGCGCGGCTCGAAGAACGGCCAGTCGAGGAAGGTCCGGTCGGGCATGGTCAGGGCCTACTTGATGGCGTCAGTCGAATGATGGGGCGCCCCCTTCGATCACCCTCCACGTCATCCTGGGGCTCGCTGCAGGCGAGAACCCGGGATCCATAAACGCTGAAGATGCCGGATGAGGCGGAATGCATGCCGACTTTTTCTGAAATGATGGCGGTTATGGATCCCGGGTTCCGCTTTCGCGGCCCCGGGATGACGATGGAGGATTTGATTTTTTTTTCAATGAAACCGAAAAATACTCAATTCCCCTCGAAGACCGGCTTGGTCTTGCCCGCGAAGGCCTCGAAGGCGCGGCGGAAATCCTGGGTCTTCATGCAGAGCGCCTGGGCCATCGCCTCGGCGTCGATGGCGGCATCCACCCCCATCGCCCATTCCATGTGCAGCATCCGCTTGGTCAGGCCGTTGGCGTAGGCCGGGCCCTGCGTGAGCGCGCGGGCGGTCTCGCGGGCCGTGTTCAGGGCCTCGCCCGCCGGGACCAGGCGGTTGAAGAAGCCCCAGCGCTCGCCCTCCTCGGCGCTCATGAAGCGGCCGGTATAGAGAAGCTCGGAGGCCCGGCCCTGGCCGATGATCCGGGGCAGGATCGCGCAGGCCCCCATGTCGCAGCCGGCCAGCCCCACCTTGTTGAACAGGAACGCCACCTTGGCTCCGATGGCCGCCACCCGCAGGTCGGAGGCCATGGCGACGATGGCGCCCGCGCCCGCGCAGACGCCCTCGACCGCCGCCACGATCGGCTGCGGGCAGGCCCGCATCTCCTTGACGAGGTCGCCGGTCATCGTGGTGAAGGCGTGGAGGTCGGCGGCGCCCATGGCGGTCAGCGGCTCGATGATCTCGAACACGTCGCCGCCGCTGGAGAAGTTGCCGCCGGCCCCCGTGATCACCACGGCCGTCACGCTCTCCTCGAAGCGCAGGGCCCGGAAGGTGTCGCGCAGTTCCGCGTAGCTCTCGAAGGTGAGCGGGTTCTTCTTCTCCGGCCGGTTCAAGGTCACGGTCGCGATGCCGCCTTCGATCGCGAAGCCGAAATGCTGCGGCGTGAACCCGGCGAGCGGGGCCGCGATGGCGTTCTGGCGCCTCATGGTGCCTCCCTGACGTTTCTGCTTGGGTTTTGCTGGCGCACCCGGCCGCACCGAGGCCTTGAGGGCGGAGAGCTGGGTGGACAGGGCTTCCTGCTCGGACGGATCGAGGGTGCCGACGAGCTCGGCGATCCAGTCGGCATGCGCCCGCGCCATCTCGGTGAAGACGGCGCGGCCCCTGGCCGTCAGGCGGACCTGCACCGCCCGGCGGTCGGTCTCCGAGACCTGCCGGTCGATCAGCTCTTCCTGCGCGAGCCGCTCGACGAGGCCGGTGACGTTGCCGTTCGACACCATCATCCGGCGCGACAATTCCCCGAGCTGGATCCCGTCGGGCGCCCGTTCGAGCTGCGCCAGCAGGTCGAAACGGGGGAGCGTGGTATCGAAGCGGTCGCGCAGGCGGCGACGGATCTCCGCCTCGATGGTGTTGGCGGTGGTGAGCAGGCGCAGCCACAGCCGCACCTCGCTGCGGTGGGCCGGGGGCTCGGCGGAGATCTCGGTGGGGGCGTTCACAGCTCGCCTCCCGCCACCGCGACGGCCTGGCCGGTGACGGCGCCGCCATTCCGCCCGGCGAGCCACAGCACCGCGTCGGCCACTTCCTCCGGACGGATCAGGCGGCCCATCGGGTTGTGGCGGGTGAACTCGGTGAGGAGGTCGTCGCGGCCGCGGCCGGTCTTCGCCTCCAGCCCGTCGATGGCACTGCCGACGAGGTCGGTGTCGGTGAAGCCGGGACAGACCGCGTTGACGGTGATGCCGGTGGCGGCGAGTTCGAGCGCCAGCGCCCGGGTGAGACCCACCACCGCGTGCTTGGCGGCGCAGTACGCGCCGACATAGGCGTAGCCCTTCAGCCCGGCCGTGGAGGCGACCGAGACGATCCGCCCCCCGCCTTGCGCTTTCATGCCGGGCACGACGGCACGGGCGGCGACCAGCACCGGCTCGAGGTTGAGCGCCATCATCCGCCGCAGGGTGTCGACGTCGCTGCGGGCGAGCGGCGCGGTCTCGGCCCCGCCGGCATTGTTGACCAGCACCGCGACCGGGCCGGCCCGCTCGGCGGCGTGCGCCAGGGCGCGCTCCAGGGCGGTCGCATCGGTGACGTCGGCCGCGACGGCGTGGGCGGCACCGAGTTCGGCCTTTGCCCGCTCGGCGCTCTCCTGTGTGCGGCCGAGCACGGTCACCCGCTCCCCCGCCGCCACGAACCCGGCCGCGATCGCCCGCCCGATGCCGCGGGTGGCACCGGTGACCAGGATGTGGCGGGGAGAGGTGTGGGTCATGGATATTTCAACCTTAAAGGATTTGGGCGCGGGTCGTTCGTGAGTTGGTCGCTTCCCCTCCCCCTTGTGGGGAGGGGTCATGGGGATCGAAGATCCCGCGTGGGGGTGGTGCCGGAGAAGTCTCGCGCTCTATCCTGCACCACCCCCACCCCTAGCCCCTCCCCACAAGGGGGAGGGGAAGGAGCTAAACCGCCACCCGCAGCGGGCTCACGTTCCCCGCCACCGCGAACCCGGCCTTGCCGGCATAGCCCCCGACGATCGCCTGGCGCTCGGCGTGGCTGAGCACCTCCTCGATGCGGGAAAACCCTGCCGGGGCCCGCTTCTCGACCTCGTCGATCACCCGCTCCGGCCCGCCCTTGCGGTTGAGCATCACGATCTCGGCGGTCTTCGGCCGGCGCTCGGCCTCATACCTGTGGAGCGCCTGCATCGGATGCTCGGCGCCCGCCAGCGCGTCGCCGAGCGCCCGCGCGTCGAGGATCGCCTGCGAGGCACCGTTCGACCCGACCGGGTACATCGGGTGGGCGGCATCCCCCAGCAGCGTCACCCGCCCGTGGGTCCAGCGCGGCAGCGGATCGCGGTCGCACATCGGGTATTCGAAGATCTGCGGCGTCGCCTCGACCAGCGCCGCGAGGTCGAAACCCGGCAGGGCGAAGCGGCGGGCGTAGGGCAGCACCTGCGAGCGATGGGCGGGGCGCGACCAGCTCTCCTTCGGGGGCGGCGAGATCGTGCCGTCCGCCATCTTCACGAACACCACCCAGTTCATCAGCTGGCGGCCGCCCTCGGCCTCGGCGATCGGGTAGAGGACGCATTTCGCCCCCATGCCGCCGCCGATCGCCATGGTGCGGCCGTCGCCCCAGGGCGCCCACTCGGTGGCGCCGCGCCACATCAGCACCCCGTCCCAGCGCGGCGGGCCCTCGTCGGGGAAGAATTTTTTACGCACCACCGAGTGGATACCGTCGCAGGCGATCAGCACGTCGGCCCGGATGGTCCGGCCGGCATCGCCCCGGAGCGCGTCGGTGAAGTGGGCCGTGACCCCGCCTTCGTCCTGCATGAAGCCGGAGAGCGCCAGCCCGGTCCGGACCGCGTCTGGGCCGAGCCGCTCGCGCACCGCATCGTACAGGACCGCTTGCAAGCGCCCGCGATGGATCGAGAATTGCGGCACCGGATGGCCGGCCTCCAGCCCCCGCGGCTCGCGCCAGACCTCCTGGCCCTGGCGGTTGAAGTAGGCGAGTTCCCTCGTGCGGATCGCCACCCGGTCGAGGGCCGGCAGCAGGTCGAGCTCGGCCAGTTCCCGGATCGCGTGTGGCAGGGTGTTGATGCCGACGCCGACTTCCCGCACCTCGGAGGCCTGCTCGACGATCGTGGCGCGGATGCCGCGCCGGTGGAGCATCAGGGCGGTGGCAAGGCCCCCGATCCCGGCGCCGACGATGAGGACGCGCATCGGCTCACTCCGCGTCCGGGGGCGGCAGGAAATCGACCTCGTGCTTGGCCGAGATCGCCACCACGTCGGCAGGGTTCGCCTGCGGCCCGAGATTGTGGAGGGCCCAGAACAGGTCGTAGAGGCGGCGCGCCGGCGAGACCCAGAACACGCACTTCACGTCGGCGTCCGAGCGGTTGAACAGCCCGTGCGGCTGGCCCCGCGGCAGCCGGATCGTGTCGCCGGGCTCGGCCACGCTCTCCTGCCCGTCGAGCACGGCGGTGAGCCGGCCTTGCAGGATGTACAGGAACTCGTCCTGCGTCGGGTGGATGTGCGGCGGCACGAAGGTGCCCGGCGGGAAGGTGGCGTGCCAGGACAGCGAACTCTCGGAATGCTGCTTGGGCACGTAGATCTGCCCGAGGATGTTCCAGCGGACGCCCTCGATGCCCTCACCGGCGCGGGTGATGCCTGCGGTCATGGGGGTCATGGGCCTACTCCTTCGACGGATGTTTCACACATGAAGGAACCGGTCCTTCACCTCCGGCGCCTCGCGGAGCGCCGTGCTGGTGCCGGTCCAGACCACGCGGCCCTTCTCGATCACCACGTGCCGGTCGGCGAAGCGAGCCAGCGCATCGACGTTCTTGTCGATCACCAGGATCGCCTCGCCCTCGTCCTTGATCGCCCGCAGGCAGGCCCAGATCTCCTCGCGGATCAGCGGGGCCAGCCCCTCGGTCGCCTCGTCGAGGACGACGAGGCGGGGATTGGTCATCAGGGCCCGGCCGATCGCCAGCATCTGCTGCTCGCCGCCCGAGAGCTGGTCGCCGCCGTTGCGCCGCCGCTCCTTCAGGCGAGGGAACAGGCGGTAGACCGCCTCGAGGCTCCACTTGGCGCCGCGCCCGCCGCGATGGGTGGCTACCAGGTTCTCCTCGACCGAGAGGGTCGGGAAGACCTGGCGGCCTTCCGGCACCAGCCCGAGGCCGCGCCGCGCGACGAGGTGGGACGGGCGCCCGGCCATGTCCTCGCCGTCGATCAGGATCCGGCCGGCCCGGGGCTTCAGGAGGCCGAAGATCGACTTCACGGTGGTGGTCTTGCCCATGCCGTTGCGGCCGAGCAGCGTCACCACCTCGCCCTTGGCGACCGAGAGGTCGATCCCGAACAGGATGCGGGAATCGCCGTAGGCGCTCTCCAGGCCCTCGACCGTGAGCATCAGGCCGCCTCCTCCTCGCCGAGATAGGCGGCGCGCACCGCCGGATCGGAGCGGACCACGGACGGCGCGCCGCTCGCGATGACGCGGCCGTAGACCAGCACGCTCATCCGGTCGGCGAGCGCGAACACCGCGTCCATGTCGTGCTCGATCAGCACGAGGGTGTGGGTGGATTTCAATTCGCGCATCAGCCCGACCAGGATCGCCGCTTCCTCCGGGCCGGTGCCGGCCAGCGGCTCGTCGAGGAGGAGCAGGCGGGCCTTCGTCGCGAGCGCCACCGCCAGTTCGAGCTGGCGCTTCTCGCCGTGCGACAGGCTGCCGGCCCGGCGCGCGGCGCGGTCGGCGAGGCCGACGCGGCCCAGCGCATCCATCGCCTCGGCGTCGAGCGCCGTCTCGCTCGCGGCGGGGCGGAAGAAGCGGAAGCTCGAACCGGATCGGGCCTGGACCGCCAGCGCCACGTTCTCCAGCACCGAGAACCCGTCGAGGATCGAGGTGATCTGGAACGAGCGGGCCAGCCCCCGGCGCACCCGCGCCACCATCGGCAGGGCCGTCACGTCCTCGCCGGCGAGATGGACCGTGCCGGAATCGCTCGGCAGGCTGCCCGACAGCTGATGGATCAGCGTGGTCTTGCCGGCGCCGTTCGGGCCGATGATCGCGTGCAGTTCGCCCGACGCCACGTCGAGGCTGACGTCGTCGGTGACCTTCAGGGCGCCGTAGGACTTGCGGAGGTTGCGAACGGAAAGGAGCGGAGTCACGCGCGCCTCCCGATCTTCGCCGCCAGCCCCGCGAGGCCGCCGCGGGAGAGGAGCACCACGGCGACCAGCATCAGCCCGAGGCCGAGGCGCCAGTGGTCGGAATAATGCGCCAGCACCTCTTCGAGGGCGATCAGCGCGGCGGCGCCGACGACCGGCCCGACCAGCGTGCCCATGCCGCCGAGCACCACCATGACGATCAGCTCGCCCGAGCGCTGCCAGCTCATGTAGGCCGGCGAGACGAACTCGGCCTGGTTGGCGAGCAGTACCCCGGCCAGCCCCGCGATGGCGCCGGCGATCACGTAGGCGGTGAGCCGGTAGGGCAGGGGCGAGAAGCCGACCGCCTGCATCCGCACCGCGTTGTCGCGGCTGCCGCGGAGCACCCGGCCGAAGCGCGAGGCGACGACGCGGCGGAGCACCAGCAACGCCGCCATCAGCACCGCCAGCACGCAGTAGAACAGGGCCGGGTCGCCCTCGATCAGCCGCATCCCGAACAGGGTCGAGCGGCCCGACAGCGGCAGCCCATCGTCGCCGCCGTAGGGCGCGAGCGAGACCATGAAGAAATACGCCATCTGCCCGAAGGCCAGCGTGATCATGATGAAGTAGACGCCGCGGGTGCGTAAGCTGATCGCCCCGGTGACGAGGGCGAAGAGCGCGCAAGCTCCGGCCGCCACCGGTGCCTGCACCGCAAGGTCGCGGATGCCGTGGGCGTCGAGGATGCCGACCGCGTAGGCCCCGAGCCCGATGAAGGCGGCGTGGCCGAACGACACCATCGCGCCGTAGCCGAGCACGAGATCGAGGGAGAGGGCGGCGAGCCCGAAGATCATCATCCGGGTCGCGGTGACGACCAGGAAGGGGAGGCCGGCGGCCTCGGCCGCGACCGGCAGGGCGGCGAGCGCGGCCAGGACCAGCCCGGCCAACGCCGCGCCGGGGAAGACGGCCCGGCGCCGGGGCGGCGCGGCGGCCATGCGGGCGACGAGGGTGCTCATCGCGCCCCCCGCGCCGGAAACAGGCCGGAGGGCCGGAAGAACAGGATCGCCGCCATCAGGATGTAGATCAGCATCGGGGCGAGCGTCCGTCCGGTCTGCGAGGCGGCAGAGGCATCCATCACGCTGCGCAGGAGGATCGGCCCGAAGGTGCGCCCGAGCTGGTCGGCGAGGCCGACGAGGAGACCGGCGACGAAGGCGCCCCGCACCGAGCCGACGCCGCCGATGACGATGACCACGAAGGTCAGGATCAGCACCGAATCGCCCATGCCGGGATCGACGGAGAGGATCGGCGCCACCATCGCGCCGGCGAAGCCCGCCAGCATCGCACCGAGGCCGAACACCACCAGAAAGAGCCGGCGGATGTCGATGCCGAGCGCCGCCACCATCGGGCCGTTGCTGGCGCCTGCCCGCAACCGCATGCCGAGCCGGGTGTGGTTGACGAGGAGGTGCAGGCCCAGAGCCGTGGCGAGGCCGGCGGCGATGATCGCGACCCGGTAGAGCGGGTAATGCAGGGTGCCGACGAGGCGGACCGAGCCCGACAAGGCGTCCGGCACCGGCACGCTCATGGGGGCTGCGCCCCAGACGATCCGCACGCCCTCGTTGAGGATCAGGATCAGCCCGAAGGTGGCGAGCACCTGGTCGAGGTGGTCGCGCCCGTAGAGGTGGCGCACCACCAGGACTTCGAGGGCAAGGCCGAAGAGGAGCGTCGCCGGCAAAGCCAGCAGGAGTCCGAGGCCGAAGCTGCCGGTGGCGGCGGTGAACGTCGCGGCCAGATAGGCGCCGATCATGTAGAGTGCGCCGTGGGCGAGGTTGATGAGGTCCATCACCCCGAAGATCAGCGTCAGCCCCGCCGCGACCAGGAAGAGCAGGATGCCGAGCTGGACGCCGTTCAGCGCCTGAATCAGGAACAGGTTGAGCATGACGCGACTTGCGGGTGAGAGGTCTGCCCTGCGGTCTCCAAGACCCTCCACGTCATCCCGGGGCCGCGAAGCAGAACCCGGGATCCATAACCGCTGACGCGGCAGGCAGAGGTGGAACGGTTCCGCTTCATCCGGCATCCTCGGCGGTTATGGATCCCGGGTTCTCGCCTGCGGCGAGCCCCGGGATGACGCAGCGAGACGAAATCTCCAGGGAAATTTTTTTACTTCATCTTGCACTCGGCGGCGTAGTTGTCCTGATAGTTCGAAAAAATCTTCTCGGCGATCTGGGTCTCGTACTTCCCGTCCGGGCGCTTGGCGGCCTTGACGAGGTAGAAGTCCTGGATCGGGTAGTGGTTGTTGCCGATCTTGAAGTTGCCGCGCAGGGACTGGAATTCGGCGGCCTTGAGGCCGGCGCGGATCGCATCCTTGTCCTTGAGGTCGCCCTTAGCGCGCTTGACCGCGGCGTCGATCATCAGGGCGGCGTCGTAGGCCTGCATGGCGTAGGTTCCGGGCACGCTGCCGTACTTCTTCTCGTAGGCGGCGACGAAGGCCTTGGATTGCGGATTGTCGAGGTCCGGCGCCCAGTTGGCGCCGCCGTAATACCCGACCGCCGCGTCCTTCTGGGCCGGCAGGGTGCTCTCGTCGACCGTGAAGGCTGAGAGGAACGGGATCGTGCTCAAGCCCGCCTGGCGGTACTGGCGCACCAGGTTGACGCCCATGCCGCCGGGCATGAAGGCGAACACCGCGTCGGGCTGGGCGGCCGAGATCTGGGCGAGCTCGCCCGAGAAGTCGAGCTGGCCGAGCGGGGTGAACATCTCGTTCACCACCTCGCCCTTGTAGGAGTGCTTGAAGCCGGCGAGCGAGTCCTTGCCGGCCTGGTAGTTCGGCGCGAGCAGGACTAGGCGCTTGTAGCCCTTGTTCTGGGCGTACTTGCCCAGCACCTCGTGGACCTGGTCGTTCTGGTAGGAGGAAACGAACAGGTTCGGGTTGCACTCCGTCCCGGCATAGTTCGAGGTGCCGGCGTTGGGCGAGATCAGGAAGGCGCCGCCGTCGGTCACCGGACGCACCACCGCGCGCAGCACGTTGGAGAAGGTCGGTCCGACCACGAAGTCGACCCGGTCGCGCTTCACCAGTTCCCGCGCCTTGTTGGTCGCGACATCGGGCTTCAGCTCGTCGTCGACGGTCACCACCTCGACCTCGAGGCCGCCGAGCTTCTTGCCCAAGCTGTCGAGGGCCAAGAGGAACCCGTCGCGGCCCTGCTCGCCGAGCACCGCCGAGGGGCCAGAGAGGGTGAACATCAGCCCGACCCGGACCTTCCCAGATCCTTCCCCCTGGCCCTGCGCGGCGGCGGGGCCTGCCAGCAGCGTGGCGCCCAAGAGAGCGGCCGCGAGGCGGCTGGCGTTCCGGATCGGCGTCATCCCGTGTGTCCCTTGTCTGTCGAGAGCATCGTCGGCACTTGTCCGGTGCGAAGCGGCCGAAGTCGAGTCGGCACGAGGCGCGAAGGCGACGCTCTTTCGTTGGATCCCGGCCTGTCCCGCCCGGAATACTTTACGCATGAAATATCGTCTGGCAACCGCCCTCGATGATTTTTCCGCCATGCCGCATTGGTGTGCAGTGCAACGAGCACTATGCTGAAAAACAAGACGTTTTGCTCGCTGCATCGCAGCATTCGGACGGCCGCTCACGATCGGCCGCCGGGCCGACGGCGGGCCGGTCGGTGCGCCTTCGCGAGGCCCCCTTGCGCCGCGATATTTCAAGTATAAAGTTTCTCTGCCGGCGGACCCGCCGCCCCACGAAGGAGCCCTTCATGCGCGTCACGGTGATCGGCGGCGGACCCGGCGGGCTCTATTGCGCGCTCCTGACCAAGAAGCGCCGGCCCGGCTGGCAGGTCGAGCTCTACGAGCAGAACCGGGCCGACGACACGTTCGGCTTCGGCGTGGTCTTCTCCGACGAGACCCTGCACGAGTTCCTGTCGCGCGATCCCCGCTCGTTCTCCCGCATCCGCGACGCCTTCTCGTACTGGGACGACGTGGCGATCCACAAGCAGGGCACGGTGATGCGCTGCGGCGGCAACGGCTTTGCCGGGGTGAGCCGGATGCGCCTGCTCCAGATCCTGCAGGAGCGCTGCCGCGAGGAGGGGGTGGCGCTGCATTTCGGCGAGAGCGTCCCGCCCGACCGGCTCAAGGAGCGCTTCCCCGATTCCGACGTCATCGTCGCCTGCGACGGCATCAACTCGCGCATCCGCGAGCATTTTCGCGATGCGTTCCGGCCGGAAGTGGAGATCAAGTCCAACCGCTTCTGCTGGATGGGTTCGACCCGGCCGATGGACGAGTTCAACTACTTCTTCCGCGAGACGCCGCACGGCATCGTCTGCGCCCATACCTACCAGTACGAGCCGGGCCGCTCGACCTGGGTGTTCGAGATGGACGAGGCCTGCTGGCAGGGCCACGGCTTCACCGAGGCCGACGAGGAGGGCGCGCGCCGGGTCCTCGAGGCGATGTACGCCGAGGAACTGCAGGGCCACGGCCTGCTCCTCAACCGCTCGACCTGGCGCCGCTTCCCGCGGATCTTCTGTCACAACTGGTCGCACGGCAACATCGTGCTGCTGGGCGACGCCAAGGCCTCGGCGCATTTCTCGATCGGCTCGGGCACCAAGCTTGCGATGGAATGCGCCATCGCGCTCTCGGACGCGCTGGTCGAGAAGGCGGAGGACGACGTCCAGGCGGCGTTTGCGGCCTACGACCGGGCGCGCCGCACCCCCTGCCAGGTGGTGCAGCACAATGCCGACGTGTCGCTCGCCTGGTTCGAGCACATGAACCGCTCCTGGGACATGGACCCCGCGCAGTTCTCCATGGTGGTGATGTGCCGGGCGAAATCCGTCACCTACGACAACCTGGTGGTGCGCGATCCCGCCTATGTCGCGGCCGTGGACGACGCGTTCTACGCCCGTCTCCAGGCCGAGACCGGCGAGGATTACAGGGAGAGCCGGCCGACGCCGATGTTCACGCCCCTGCACTTGCGCGAGATGCGGATCCCGAACCGCGTCGCGATGGCGCCGATGGCGCAGTACTCGGCGGATCGGGACGGCAACCTCACCGACTGGCACTTCGTGCACTACACCTCGCACGCGCTCGGCGGGCCGGGCTTGCTCTTCACCGAGATGACCTGCCCGTCGGCCGAGGCCCGCATCACCCCCGGCTGCCCGGGCCTGTGGACCGACGCGCACGAGGCGCAATGGGCCCGCATCGTCGATTTCGTCCACGCCCATACCGACACGAAGATCGTGATGCAGCTGGGGCACGCCGGTCGCAAGGGCTCGACGCAGGTCGGCTGGGAGCGGATGGACCATCCGCTACCCGACGGCAACTGGCCGGTCGTCTCGGCCTCCCCCGTCCCGTACATCGACGGCGTGAGCCAGGTGCCGCACGCCCTCGACCGGGCCGGGATGGACCGGGTGCGGAACGACTTCGTCCAGGCGACCGAGCGGGCGGCGCGGGCGGGCTTCGACATGCTGGAGCTGCACTGCGCCCACGGCTACCTGATGGCCTCGTTCCTCTCGCCGCTCACCAACACCCGCACCGACGAATACGGCGGGTCGATCGAGAACCGCCTGCGCTTCCCGCTCGAGGTTTTCTCCGCGATGCGGGCTGCCTGGCCGGCGGAGCGGCCGATGTCGGTGCGCATCTCCGCCACCGACTGGGCCGAGGGCGGCATGACCGAGGCCGACACGGTGGCGGTGGCCGAGGCCCTGCACGAGGCGGGCTGCGACCTCGTCGACGTCTCGGCCGGGCAGACCGTCGCCGACCAGCGCCCGGTCTACGGCCGGATGTTCCAGGTCCAGTTCGCCGACGCGATCCGCAACCGCGCCGGCAACCGCGCCCCGATGGCCGTGATGGCGGTCGGCGCGATCACGGAGGCGGGCCAGGTCAACACCATCCTGCACACCCGCCGGGCCGACATCGTCGCGCTCGGCCGGCCGCACCTGTGGAACCCGAATTTCTGCCGCCAGGCCTCGGCCTGGTACGACGCCCGCACCCAGGCCTGGCCGAAGCCCTATCGGCCCGGCCGCGACCAGGCCCACCGCGAATTGCCGAAGGCGCGCGAGCAGGAGATCGCCTTGCGCCGCAAGGCCCGGCCGCGGCCGCACCAGGCCGGGCAGCCGGCGGCGGAATAGGCTGCAGCGGCGACGGCGTGCCGCCCGCACCGGCGGCGCTGCCGATCTTTTCGACGCCGTGACGCTTTGTGCGCCAACTACAGTGTGATTCATCAAGATATAACAAGTCCGGACCTATGCATGTCGGCGCCTCGGATCGTGAGGCGCGACCATCGATGCCGGGCGGTTTCGTGATGAAGTTGTCGATCAAGCAGGTCCTGATCGGGACGATTCTGACGTTGATGCTTTTCGGCGTGGCGCAGGGCGGCAACGGCATCTTGCGCCTGATGACGCTGCGGGACGACATCGTCGCGATTGCGCAGACCCGGCTGCCGGCCTCGAACCTGATCAGCCAGATCTACGCCGAGACCCAGAGCTACCGGCTCAACCTGTACCGCTTCGTCGTGACCTCGACCGACGATGCCGCCTACGACCGCAACGAGCAGGCCCTGATCAAGGGCCGCCAGGCGCTGGTCGACCTCCAGGCGCGCTACGCGCCGCTGATCTCCGGCCCCGAGGAGCGGACGGCGTTCGACCGCTTCGTCGCGAAGTGGAGCGAGTATCTCGAGGGCCAGAAGTCGGTGACCGGCGCGATGGCGGCCGGCGACCAGGCCTCGGCACTCGCGACCCTGACCGGGCCCGAGATGACCGCCACCAACGCCCAGGCGACCGGCGCCCTGAAGTCCATCGTGGCGATGAACGCCGAGGCGGCGCTCGCCAGCGCGGAGCGCAGCAGCGCCAGCGCCGGCGGCGGCATCCTGGTCGCCGGGGTGATGACCGCGCTGGCCCTCGCCGCCGCCATCGGGGCGATCGTCTTTTCCCTGCTCGGCGTCGCCCGGCCGATCGCCCGCATGACCGCCGCCATGGAGCGGCTGGCGCGCCACGACCTCGCGGTACCGGTTCCCGGCATCGGCCGGCGCGACGAGATCGGCGCGATGGCGGGCGCCGTGCAGGTGTTCAAGGAGAGCATGCAGCGGGCTCGCGCCCTGGAGGAGGAGACCGCGCTCGCCCGCGCTTCCGCCGAGGAGCAGCGCCGGGTCGGGATGCGCCAGATGGCGGATGCCTTCGAGGCGGCGGTCGGCGGCATCGTCGGCCGGGTCTCGACCTCCGCGAACGAGCTGCAGGCGACCGCCGAGGTGATGACCGCGACGGCGCGGGAGACCGCCGCGCAATCGACCACCGTCGCGGCGGCGGCCGAGCAGGCCTCGTCCAACGTCGGCACGGTGGCGGCGGCGGCCGAGGAGCTCGGCGCCTCGGTCCAGGAGATCGGCCGCCAGGTCGACGGCTCGGCCCGGCTCGCCCGTGCCGCGGTGGCGGAGGCCGGACAGACCGCCGACCAGGTCCGTACCCTCACCGAGGCGACCGCCCGGATCGGCGACGTGGTCGGGCTGATCGCCTCGATCGCCAGCCAGACGAACCTCCTGGCGCTCAACGCCACCATCGAGGCCGCCCGCGCGGGTGCGGCCGGCCGCGGCTTCGCGGTGGTCGCCGCGGAAGTGAAGGAACTCGCCGGCCAGACCGCCCGGGCGACGCAGGAGATCACCTCGCAGATCGCCGCGATCCAGGCCTCGACGGGTCTGGCCGCCGGCGCGATCGGCGGCATCACCGCGCGGATCGAGGAGATCTCGACCGTGGCGACCTCGATCGCCGCGGCGGTCGAGGAGCAGGGGGCGGCGACCCAGGAGATCGTCCGCAACGTCTCCCAGGCGGCGGCCGGCACCGGCGAGGTCACCAGCACCATCGCGGGCGTGGCGGGCGCGGCCGAGGAGACCGGGGCGGCGGCGGGCCAAGTGCTCACCGCGGCCTCCGCCCTCACGCGCCAGTCCGAGCACCTCGCGGCCGAGGTCGCGCAGTTCCTCGCCACCGTCCGGGCGGCCTGACCGCCTGCTAGACGGAATCGATGCGTTCCATCCCATCCACGACCTCATCCCGAGGTGTCAGTCGAGTGCCAGTCGACCGACATCTCGAAGGAAGGCGCCATGGATGTTCGCGTCGACTGGAGGAATCGTTCGAGATCGGTCCCTCAAAGATGGACTCGCGCCTCGGGACGAGGGGCGGGTCGGATCAAAGGTTTTCTCGCGACATTCATGACCTGTCCCGAGAAGAGTCCGGTGATTGTTTGATCGAGGGCCCGCATCGTCCCGCCCGGGGGACGATGCGGGCGCTCGCCGTGTGACGAACCGGCAGGGTGGGGGCCGTCACTCGCCGGGAAGTCCGTCTCCAGGCCGCCGGGCCGATCGCGCCGCGGCTTGTCATCGCGCCCGCGGGCCGGTACACGACGAGTCTCGCACCGGGTCCCGCACCCTTTAGGAGACGCGAGCCGTGGCTCATGCCGGCTCCCTGCTGACGCCCCCGACGACCGCCTTCGCGGCGGCGCGGTCGCGCGCGCTCCTCCTCGCCGGCCTTCTCCTTACCAGCCCCTGAGGGCCGTCCGGGCGCGCGCCTGGGCCCTTGGGGGATCTGAGAGACCTGCCGACCAGCTGCGCCCGCGCGACCTTTGCGATCCCGGGCGAACCAGGATTTTCCGCACATGACCGACACGACCGCCCGCACCCCCGCCGCTTCCGAGCGCGTCCTGATCTTCGACACCACCCTGCGCGACGGCGAGCAATGCCCCGGCGCCACCATGACGCTGGAGGAGAAGCTGGCGGTGGCCGAGATGCTCGACGCGATGGGCGTCGACATCATCGAGGCCGGCTTCCCGATCGCCTCGAACGGCGACTTCGAGGCGGTCGCCGAGATCGCCCGCCGCGCGAAGTCCGCGGTGATCGCCGGCCTCGCGCGTGCGATTCCCGCCGACATCGCCCGGGCCGGCGAGGCGGTGAAGTTCGCCCGTCGCGGCCGCATCCACACCTTCGTCTCGACCTCGCCGATCCATCTGGCCCACCAGATGCGCAAGACCGAGGACGAGGTCCTGGAGATCATCCTGAAGACCGTGGCCCAGGCCCGCGACCTCGTCGAGGACGTCGAGTGGTCGGCGATGGACGCCACCCGCACGCCGATCGACTACCTGTGCCGCTGCGTCGAGGCGGCGATCCGGGTCGGTGCCACCACCATCAACCTGCCCGACACCGTGGGCTACGCCACGCCCGAGGAGTACCGGGCGATGTTCCGGGCCGTGCGCGAGCGGGTGCCGAATTCCGACAAGGCGGTGTTTTCCGTCCACTGCCACAACGATCTCGGCCTGGCGGTGGCGAACTCGCTGGCCGGCATCGAGGGCGGCGCGCGCCAGATCGAGTGCACCATCAACGGCATCGGCGAGCGGGCCGGCAACGCCGCGCTGGAGGAGATCGTGATGGCGATCAAGACCCGCGCCGACGTGCTGCCCTATGCCACCGGCATCGACACCACCCAGCTGGTGCGCGCCTCGAAGCTGGTGGCCGGCGCCACCCACTTCCCGGTGCAGTACAACAAGGCGATCGTCGGCCGGAACGCCTTCGCCCACGAGAGCGGCATTCACCAGGACGGGATGCTGAAGAACCAGACTACCTACGAGATCATGACGCCGGAATCGGTCGGCGTGCACAAGACCTCGCTGGTGATGGGCAAGCATTCGGGCCGCGCCGCCTTCCGCTCGAAGCTCGACGACATGGGCTACCAGCTGTCCGACAACCAGTTCCAGGACGCCTTCGAGCGGTTCAAGGCGCTGGCCGACCGCAAGAAGCACGTCTACGACGAGGACATCGAGGCCCTGGTCGACGAGAACCTGGCGACCGCGCACGACCGCATCAAGCTCGTCTCGCTGACGGTGATGGCCGGTACCCGCGGCCCGCAGCGGGCGACGATGAAGCTCGACATCGAGGGCCGGGTCGTCACCGAGGAGACCGACGGCAACGGGCCGGTCGACGCGGTGTTCAAGGCGATCCACGCCCTGGTGCCGCACGAGGCCGCCCTGGAGCTCTACGACGTCCACGCCGTCACCGAGGGCACCGACGCCCAGGCCGAGGTCTCTGTGCGCCTGCGCCAGGACGACCGCATCGTCACCGCCCGCGGCGCCGACCCGGACACCCTGGTCGCCTCGGCCAAGGCCTACCTCGCCGCGCTCAACAAGCTGATGGCCGGCGCCAGCCGCCTGCACGCCCAGCACGCCGCCGCCGAGTAACCCGAGCGCCGGCGCGAGCCGGCAAAAAATCGACCGGCCGGCGGGTTCGGGGCTGGACAGCCCTCCGCCGGCCGATTAAACGACCCTCACCGCCGGGGCGGTTTGGTGGCTTCCCCGGACGTTCTCTTGTGAGAGCGGGCGCATAGCTCAGTTGGTAGAGCAGCTGACTCTTAATCAGCGGGTCCTAGGTTCGAGCCCTAGTGCGCCCACCAATCCAAGTTACTTTCACGGTAACTGATCCCGGAAGCCTCGCGGTCTCCGGCACCAGAGGAACGGTTGGTGGCCGTTCCCCTTGTCGCCTCCCGGCGATGGGCGCATAGCTCAGTTGGTAGAGCAGCTGACTCTTAATCAGCGGGTCCTAGGTTCGAGCCCTAGTGCGCCCACCATTCGGGTTACTCTCGCAGTGACCCACCCCGGATGCCCTCGCGGTCTCCGGTATCGGCGGAACGGTTGGTGGCCGTTCCCCTCATCGCCTCGCGGCGACGGGCGCATAGCTCAGTTGGTAGAGCAGCTGACTCTTAATCAGCGGGTCCTAGGTTCGAGCCCTAGTGCGCCCACCATCCTCTCCCCGAGATCCCGATGACCGATGCAGCCGCAGGCGGCACACCCGCGACGGTGGTGCTCCTGCACGGCCTCGGCCGCACCCGGCGCAGCATGGCGCGCCTCGCCGCGCATCTCGACGCCGCCGGCCATCGCGCGGCGTGCCTCGGCTATCCCTCCCGCCGCCTCGACCTCGCGGCCTGCGCCGATCACCTCTACCCCGCCGTCGCGGCGCTGCGGCACCGGGCCGGCGTCAAGCTCGTCCTCGTCGGCCATTCCATGGGCGGCCTCGTCGCCCGCCACCTCGCCGCGGCACAGCCCGATCTCGCCGCCGGCCTCGTGACCATCGGGACGCCGCATCGCGGCAGCGAGGCCGCCGACCGCGTCTCCGCCTTCCGGCTCGGCCGCGCCCTGTTCGGCCCGGCCCTCCTGGACCTGCGCCCCGCCGCCGCGGCGACGATCCCCATGCCCGCCTGCCCGCTCGTGGCGGTGGCCGGCACCCGGGCCCTGATCCCGTTCTTCCACACCCGGCTCGCGACGCCCCATGACGGCCTGGTGAGCGTGGCGCGCGCCCGTCCCGGCCTCGGCGAGGCCTGGATCGCGGTTCCGGGCGACCACACGCGCCTGATGGACCACCCCGGGACCGTCGCGGCCGTGCTGGCCGCCCTGGCCGCCTGGACGCCGCCCCGGCCGGGCGATGCCGGCGGGGGAGGGGGCCGGCTCGCGCCGAGGGCGGTCAGCCCAGGCTGAAGGTCGCCCCGGACTGCTTCGTGCAAAAGTCCTCGAGGTTCTTCTTGTGGCCGAGGGCCTGCGGGCTCCGGATCCGGAACTGGGCGTCGTCGGTTCCCATGCACCACTTGTAGTAGGAGCCTTCGGCCCCGTTGAAGGGGGCCTTGAGGCGACACCCGGCGTTCTTGGCCCGGGTGTTCCATTGCACCGCGTACCGCGCGAAGGAGGCGCAGACCGGGTGCCGGCTCATGTCGCCGGGCGCCGCCCCGGCGGTCGCCGCGGGCAGGGTCACCGCCGATGCGGCCAGCAGGGGCAATGCGAGAACGAAGGTCTTCATCGAATCCGGCCTCTGCTCGGGACGCCCCCGACGTGACGGCATGCCGGCCTATCGACGCGCAAGCTTGGCCGTCAATGTCGGTTCCGCAGCGGCCTATGTTAGGCGATGTTAAAAGATGCGGCCGGATGCACGCCGCTCTCCTGACGAAGACCGGTCCTCCTCCCTCGAAGGCGGTTATCCGCTGCCGCCCGCACCATTCGAGGGGCCGGACGGGCCGCGGGCGATCACCGATTCCCCGCTCCGATGCGACCGGAACCGGCGGGCCCGCGGGTTCGGCGTGTCGTCGGCGCGGTCCCGGGCGGGAGGGAAGGGCGAAGCGGGTGGACCCGGCCCGCCGGACCGAGAACGCTGCTCCGGGTCTCCGATCCTGCCGCTTCGTCGAAAAATGCTCCCGCTCGGACGGCGGCGCCTCCTCGTCGAGTGGCAACTTTGGCACGCGAACCGGGATCGGCGCGCATGAGAGCTGCGAGACGCTCGCGTTCGGTTGCATCGAGCCCCAGTCCTCGCGATGCTGTCGCCAGGAACAAGCCTCCGGTTACAAGATTTGCCCGCAATGGCGTTCGCTGTAAAAGCGGATGTCGCCGTTCGATCGACTCAAAATGAAGGTCATCGTGCCCCGGGATATCGGGCACAAGTCGCAATCGAAATACACTGTCAGGATCATCGGAGGCCGCCGGTGGGATACGGCATCAAGCTTCACGTCTGGGGCGACCGGGCGTGCTTCACGCGACCCGAGATGAAGGTGGAGCGCGTCTCCTACGACGTCATGACGCCGTCGGCCGCCCGCGGCATCCTCGAGGCTGTTCTGTGGAAGCCGCAGATGCGCTGGGTCGTCGACCGGATCCACGTCCTCCGGCCGATCCGCTTCCAGTCGCTGCGGCGCAACGAGGTCGAGGACAAGGTGTCGTCGGCCCTCGCCGAGCGCGCCATGCAGGCGGGCTCGACGGCGGGGCTCGGCCTCGTCGTCGAGGAGAAGCGCCAGCAGCGGGCCGCGACCCTGCTCACGGACGTCGCCTACGTCATCGAGGCGCGTTTCGCCCTCACCGACAAGGCCGGCCGCGACGACACGCCGGCCAAGTACCTGAGCATGTTCAACCGCCGCGCGGCGGCGGGCCAGTGCTTCCACCGGCCCTGCCTCGGCACGCGCGAGTTCCCGGCCGACTTCGCCCTCCTCACCGAGGCCGATCCCCTGCCGGAGAGCACGCTGCCCGCCGACCAGCGCGAGCGCGACCTCGGCTGGATGCTGCACGACATCGTCGGGCCGGAGCGGGCGTCGCGGTTCTTCCGCGCCCGCCTCGCGGACGGCGTGCTCGACGTGCGGGCCTGCCTCGCCGAGGGGACGGCGACGTGACGATCCTGCAGGCCCTCGACCGCTACTACGACCGCATGGCGGCGCGGGGCGAGGCGGAGGCGCCGGGCTTCTCCCGCGAGAAGATCGGGTTCTGCCTCCGGCTCGCGCCGGACGGCGCCGTCGTCGAGGTGCGGGACCTGCACGAGCCGGTGGGCCGCAAGCGCCAGCCCCGCCTCGTCGACGTGCCGGCCGCGGTGAAGCGCACCGCCGGCATCCTGCCGAACCGGCTGTGGGACAAGACCGCCTACGTCCTCGGCCGCACCGCCGGCCCGGGCCGCCGCACGGCCGAGGAGCACGCCGCCTTCAAGGCGCTGCACGGCGACCTGCTGGCGGGAACCGACGATCCGGGCCTCCTGCCCTCGCCCGGTTCCTCGACTCCTGGGATCCGGCGGCGTTCGACGCCGCGCCGTTCAAGCCGGATATGCTCGACGTCAACGTGGTCTTCGAGCTGGCCGGCGTGGAGGGCTACCTCCACGACCGCCCCGCGGCCCGGCGCCTCGTGGCGGGCTCTCCCGCCGCGGAGGCGACGGGCCCGGCCTGCCTCGTCACCGGCCGGCCCGCCGCGCCGTTGCGGCTCCATCCGACCATCAAGGGCGTGGAGGGCGCGCAATCCTCCGGCGCATCGCTGGTTTCGTTTAACCAGAATGCCTTCACGTCCTACGGCAAGGTGCAGGGCGACAACGCACCGGTCTCGGCGGAGGCGGGCTTCCGCTACGGCGCGGCCCTCAACCGGATGCTCGACCGCGCCAGCCGCAACCGCCTGCGCCGGCCGCTCGGCGACGCCACGGTGGCGTTCTGGGCCGACACCTCGGCCACGGTCGGCGAGGACGCGGCCAAGGCGGCGGAGGACACCTTCGCGTCCTGGTTCGATCCCGCCCCGGGCCCGGCCCCCGACCGGGACGCCGCCGAGGCCGCGCTGATCCGCGACGCGCTCGCGGCGCTCGCCGCGGGCCGCCCGGTCGAGGCGGTGGCGCCGCAGGTCGCGCCCGGCACCCGCTTCTACGTCCTGGGGCTCGCGCCCAACGCCGCGCGCCTCTCGGTGCGGTTCTGGCTGGAGGATTCCTTCGAGGCCTTCGCGCGGCGCCTGGCGCAGCACCACGCCGACCTCGCCCTCGCGCCTCGGCCCCGCGGCTGGGGCGGATCGCCCGCCGTCGGGCGCCTGCTCGTCAAGACGACGGCGCTGCAGGAGAAGTTCGACAACATCCCGCCCCTGCTCGCCGGCGAGGTCGCCCGGGCGGTGCTCGCCGGCACGCGCTACCCGCGCAGCTGGCTCGCCGCCGCCCTGGTGCGGCTGCGGGCGGGCGACGACCCGGCGACCGGCTGGCACGCCGCCGCCATCCGCGCCTGCCTGACGCGCGACCTGCGCCTCAACGGTGACCGAGGAGAGATTCCGGTGAGCCTCGACAAGGACGATCCCAGCCCCGCCTATCAGCTCGGGCGCCTGTTCGCGGCGCTCGAGGCCGCGCAGCGCCTCGCCCTCGGGCGGGGGATCAACGCCACCATCCGCGACCGCTACTTCGGGGCGGCCTCGGCAACGCCGGCGGGCGTCTTCCCGCTGCTCCTGCGCGGCGCGCAGAACCATGTCGGGCGCCTGCGCAAGGACGGCAAGGATTACTGGATCGAGCGCGAGATCGGCGAGATCGTCGAGCGGCTGCCTTCGGCGCTACCCCGCGTGCTGCGCCTTGAGGCCCAGGGGCGCTTCGCCATCGGCTACTACCACCAGCGCCAGGCGCAGTTCGCCGGCCGGCCGGCCCTCGCGGCCGCGGTCGAGGCCGAGACCACCCAGGACAGCCGGAGCGAGGACCGCCAGGATGACGTCTGAGGCCGCCGGCGTGACCCGCCGCCACGAATTCGTGCTGTCCTTCGACGTGCAGAACGGCAATCCGAACGGGGACCCGGATGCCGGCAACCTGCCCCGGCTCGATCCCGAGACCAACCAAGGCCTCGTCTCCGACGTCGCCCTCAAGCGCAAGATCCGCAACTACGTCGCGCTCGCCCGCCCCGAGGCGCCGGGCCACGAGATCTACATGCGCGACGGCGCCACCCTGAACGCCGAACACCGCCGGGCCTGGACCGCCGTGATGCCGGAGGCCAAGCCCGAGGACCAGAAGAAGCTGCCCAAGGAGGCCAAGGCGCGGGAGCTGACGCGCTGGATGTGCGCCAATTTCTGGGACATCCGCACCTTCGGGGCGGTGATGACCACCGGCGTCAATGCCGGCCAGGTGCGCGGCCCGGTCCAGCTCGCCTTCGCGCGCTCGGTCGAGCCGGTCCTGCCGCTCGAGATCGCCATCACCCGGCTCGCCGCCACCACGGAGGCCGATGCCGAGGCCAAGGGCGGGCGCACCATGGGCCGCAAGCACATCGTGCCCTACGGCCTCTACCGCGCCCACGGCTTCGTCTCGGCGCCGCTCGCCTCGCATCCGGTGAAGGGCACGGGCTTCTCGGACGATGACCTCGCGCTCCTGTTCGAGGCGCTCGGGCAGATGTTCGACCACGACCGTTCCGCCGCCCGCGGCGAGATGGCGACCCGCAAGCTCGTGATCTTCCGTCACGCCACCGCGCTCGGCAACGCGCCGGCCCACGTCCTGTTCGACCGGGTGCGGACCCTGCGGGTGCACAAGGGCGAGGCGCACGAGATCGGCGCCGACGCCACCGACAACTGGCCCCCGGCCCGCAGCTTCGCGGATTACCGCGTCACGGTGGACCGGGACGGGCTGCCGGAGGGGGTTGAGGTGATCGAGCGGTAGCGGGTGGCCCCGGGATCGCCCGGCGCGCGCCGAGCGTGGACGACGTCGAGGGGCTGCGCGGCCACGAGTGCCGGTCGGCCCTGGAGACGCACGGGCTCGACCCGCAGGTCGGCTTCCTGCACGCCGACCGCCCGGGCCGCGCTAAGCAGACTTGCGTCGGCAGGGCATACGATACACGACACGGGCGTGAAGCTTTTTGGCATTAAGGCTTTCCAACCCGCAACCTCATCCTGAGGTGCGAACGCAGTGAGCCTCGAAGGAGGGGTCCAGTGATCTCGGAGGCATCTGGAGCCCTCCTTCG
>NZ_JAZFXT010000032.1:0-15491 GCF_036448855.1 Methylobacterium ajmalii | reverse complement strand
TCTTCTTGTAGCGCTCCTCCATCTCGCGCACCGCCCATTTGAGGGCGATGACCGCCTTCTTGGGGTCGGTGACGACGGGAGAGAGCAGGTGCGGGATGCCGTCGTAGACCGACAGCTCCAGCATCTTGGGGTCGACCATGATCAGGCGGCACTCCTCCGGCTTCAGCCGGTAGAGCAGCGACAGGATCATGGTATTGATGGCGACCGACTTGCCCGAGCCGGTGGTGCCGGCGACCAGCAGGTGGGGCATGCGGGCGAGGTCGGCGATGATCGCCTCGCCGCCGATGTTCTTGCCCAGACACAGCGCGAGCTTCTGCTTGGTCTCGGTGAAGACCGGCGAGGTCAGGAGCTCGCGCAGGTACACGGTCTCGCGCTTGAGGTTCGGCAATTCGATGCCGATGGCGTTGCGGCCCTGCACGACCGCGACGCGGGCCGAGATCGCCGACATCGAGCGGGCGATGTCGTCGGCGAGCGAGATGACGCGGCTCGACTTGGTGCCGGGCGCCGGCTCCATCTCGTAGAGCGTCACCACCGGGCCCGGACGCACGGCGAGAATTTCCCCGCGCACGCCGAAATCCTGGATCACCTGCTGCAGCTGGAGGGCGTTGTCCTCCAGCATCTCGGGATCGAGGTTGCTGCCGTCCGATTCCCGCGGCTCGGCCAGGAGGTCGACCGAGGGAAGCTCGTAGGGCACCTCGAAACGCGCGGCCTGGCGCAGCGGGATGGTGGCGACCGGCGCCAGGATGTCGTCCTCGTCCTCCCCGTCGTCGTCGGCATCGAGGCCGAGATCGACGGCGAGCCCGGTTGTGCCGATCACGAGGCCCTGCGGCTCGGACGGGGCGGGCGACCACGCGGATGCCGCGGCGGCGTACGGCTCGGCGTACGGGTTGAAGACGATGCCGTCGGACGGCGCCGGCTGCGGCGCGAAGTCCGCGGCCGTGGGCATGGCGGGCGCGGCAAACGTCTCCGGCTGCGCGAGGCCCGGCTCGGGTTGCGTCGCGATCGGCCCCTGTTGAGGCGCAACGGGCTCCTGTTGTATCGCAACGGGCAGGATGATGCGCGGCGGGCGCGGCGGCGAGGGCAGCGTCGGGGCCGGCGGCTGCGCGTTCTGGCGGCCGGTCGGCACGTAGACGAAGGGCTGCCCCACCTGGGGCGCCGCGGCCGGGGCGGGCTCCGCGGGAGCGGAGGCGACCGGCGACGGCTCGGACGGGGTCGCCGATCCCAGCGGCTGGGCATCCGCGGCGATGAACGACCACGGCACGGGCGCGAAGGAGAAGGACGTGGCGGCAAAGCCCGTCGCGGTCAGGGACGCCGGCATGAAGGCAGGCACCGCGGAGTCGATCGCCGCGAACCCGCCGACGACCGGCTCGGATGCGGAGGGCTCGTCGGCGACGACCGACGCGACCTCGACCGCGAGGGCAGGCAGGGACGGCGCGACGAATGCGGGCTCCGCAGGCGCAGGCAGGAGGATCGCGTCCGCCAGCGGCGCATAGGTGAGCGCCAGCATCGGCACGGGCGCCGGCAGCAGGATCGTGGCGGGCGGGAATGTCCCGTGAGCCTCGACGGCCTCGACGGCCGGGCCGGCATGGACCGGGGCGGACTCCTCGACCTCGGCGATGTCCCGAACCTCGGCGACACCCTCGACCTGGGCAACGTCCTGCGCCGGTACGGAATCCGGCTCGGCTGCGGGGGCGGGTATCGCGGACGCGGCGACCTCGGCCACCAAGTCGGCGACGGGCGCGGACACCGCCGTCTCCGGCACGGCGGCCTCGACCGTCTCGGGCTCCGGCTCCGGCAAGGGGCGGTTGTCCTGCTCTTCGGCGGTCGAGAGCGGGTGGGTCCAGTCGTGCTGCAGCAGGCGGTCGAGGGCGTAGACCGGGCGCGGCGGCAGGGAGCGCAGATGCGAGACGTCGACCGGCACCAGGATGGCGGCGTCGGGCACGTCGAACGTCACGGCCGGCGCGGCCGCGGCGTCCACCGGCTCGACGACAAGGCCGGGGACCGGCGGCAGCACTTCGGGCATCGCCGCGACGCTCCCGGGCGTCGGTTCGGGCAAGGGACCGAACAGGGGTGCGGGACCGAACAGGGGGGCGGGACCGAAGACGACGGGCCGGACGACCGCCGTCTCGACCTGCGCGCATTCGAACCGCGCCGGCTCGACCGAGATCGGCGCGGCGACGAAGCAGGCGGCCACCGGCGCGATGCCGGAGAGGTCCGCGACCGGCGAGGCCCCGGCGGACGGATCCAGGGCGTCGAAATCCGCGGGGGGCTCCGCGGTCGCGGCGACGATCGGCTCGGCCACCGGCACCGACTCGGACTCCGTGTCGCCGACCGCGGCCGGCGGCGCGGGCTCGGCCGGGGCGGCCTCCTCGGCGGAATGGCGCAGCAGGTGGTCGGGCGTGCGGGTGAAGCGCACGCCGGGGGGCAGCACGAAGGGCTGGCGCCAGATCGGGACCGCGGCGGCCGCCGCGGCCGCTTCCGCCTCGATCCGGGCGGCCTCCGCCTCGGCCTGCGCCGCCTCGGCAGCCGCGAGCTCGGCGGCGGCGCGGGCTTCGGCCTCGGCCTGCGCGGCACGCTGGGCCTCCTCCCTCTCGCGAACGGCTTGCTCGCGCCGGCGCTGGCGCATCTGCAGGACGTGGTCGGGCGTGCGGGTGAAGCGCACGCCGGCCTCGGGTGCGCGCTCCGTCACCGGCCGCGCGCGCGCCTCGGGCTCGGAGGACGCGTCCGGCTCGGCGTCCCGGCGGCGGGCGCGGGTCAGCACGGCGCGGGCCGGGCCCGCGGGCGGGATCGGCATGGCCCACCCGCCATCGGGAACGAGGGCCGGATCGGGCGCCCAGGTCGAGGCGCGGCGCGGGGCCGCCGGCTCGGGCGCGACCGTCACGGCCGGGGACGCCAGGCCCTCCGGCTCGTCGGGAAGGAAGGACTCGACCGGCGCTGGCGCGGCCGGCGGCACGACGGCGTCGGCGGCCCGCAGCGGAGCGGGGGACCGGGCCGGCGCCTCGGGAGACGCCGCGGGGCCGTAGCCGTGGACCTCCTGCTCGCGGACCTGTGCCGGACGGGGTGCGACGGGTCGCGGCGCCTCGGCCGGGACGGGGGCGGGCGTCGGGACCCAGGGTTCGGGAGAAAAAGCCTCGGGCGAAAAAGCTTCGATTTGCGGCGCGAAGGACGCCGCCGCCCGCGCCGGCCGGGGCGCGGGATGGGCCGGCGGGGCGAACGGGCTCTGGCTCCACGGCTCGGGCGGGGCGGCCGGAACCGGGCCGGGCTCGGGCGGCGTCGGGCGCACGAGCGCGTCGGCCATCCAGCTCGGGGTGGCGCGCCGGCTCAAGGCGTAGTCGCGCTGGGCCGGCGGGGCCGGCGGCGCGAAACGGCGGGCGAGGATCGCCCGCAGGTTCATCACGGTCTGCGCCAGGACGCCGAGCGGGCGTCCCCGGTGCTCGGGCGGGCGCAGATGGTCGCGCACCCGCTGGGGCGCACGCGGCGAGGAGTCGGAGAAGGGTGGCCGTCCCGATTGTCTCATGATGCCGATTTGAGTGTGGGCGGCCCGCGGCCGCATCGCATGGGCCCAGTTAGCCACGGCATCGTTAACGCCGGATTAGGCACGGGCCCCCGGGTACCGGGCCGCGGGCCGGCGCGTTAAGGAACGGGGGCATTTCCGGCGAGAAGGGGCTGCCCGCACGATGTTCCGATCCCTCTACCGGCACGGTTTCGCCCGGGTCGCGGCCTGCGTCGGCCGCACCCACATCGCCGACCCGGACGCCAACGCGGCCGAGATCCTGCGGCTGGCGCAACGCTGCGACGCGGACGGCACGGCGGTGGCGGTGTTTCCCGAGCTGTGCCTGTCGGGCTACGCGCTCGAGGACCTGCTGCTGCAGGAGACGCTGCGCGAACGGGTCGAGGCGGCGCTCGCCGGCCTGGTCGCGGCGAGCCGCGAGCTGATGCCTGTCCTCGTCGTCGGCGCCCCCCTGCGCCACCGCAACCGGATCTACAACACGGCCGCGGTGATCCATCGCGGCCGGCTGCTCGGGGTGGTGCCCAAGAGCTACCTGCCGAACTACCGCGAGTTCTACGAGAAGCGCCACTTCGCCCCCGGCGCCGGGGTGACCGGCGAGACGATCCGCGTCGGCGCCCTGGAGGCGCCGTTCGGCACCGACCTGCTGTTTCCGGCCGAGGACCTGCCGGGCCTCGTCCTCGGGGTCGAGGTCTGCGAGGACATGTGGATCCCGGTGCCGCCCTCGGCGCTGGCCGCCCTCGCCGGCGCCACGGTGCTGGCCAACCTCTCGGGCAGCCCGATCACCATCGGGCGGGCCGACAACCGGGCGCTGCTCTGCCGCTCGGCCTCCTCGCGCTGCCTCGCCGCCTACATCTACGCCGCGGCGGGCCCGGGCGAATCGACCACCGACCTGTCCTGGGACGGGCAGACCGCGATCTACGAGGACGGCGAGGCGATCGCCGAGGGTCCGCGCTTCCCGGCCGAACCGCAGGTGACGAGCGCCGACATCGACCTCGACCGGCTGGTCCAGGAGCGGGCCCAGATGGGCAGCTTCGACGACAACGCCCGGCAGGTCCTGGGCGCCGCGCCGGCCTTCCGCCGGGTGCCGTTCCGGGTGGCGCCGCCGGAGGCGGATCTGGGCCTGCGCCGCACGGTCGAGCGCTTCCCCTTCGTGCCGGCCGATCCCGCCCGCCTCGCCCAGGATTGCTACGAGGGCTACACGATCCAGGTCGCCGGCCTCGTCCAGCGCCTGCGGGCGATCGGCACCCGGCGGGTGGTGATCGGCATCTCGGGCGGCCTCGATTCGACCCACGCGCTGATCGTCGCCGCCCGGGCCTTCGACGAGCTCGGCCTGCCGCGCACCGACATCCTCACCTACACGATGCCGGGCTTCGCGACCTCGGACGAGACCAAGGGCAACGCGCACCGGCTGATGGCGGCGCTCGGGACCCGCGCGGCCGAGCTCGACATCCGCCCGGCCGCCCGCCAGATGCTCGCCGACATGGGCCACCCGTTCGGGCGGGGCGAGGAGGTCTACGACGTCACCTTCGAGAACGTGCAGGCAGGCCTGCGCACCGATTACCTGTTCCGGCTCGCCAACCAGCACGACGCCATCGTGATCGGCACCGGCGATTTGTCGGAGCTGGCGCTCGGCTGGTGCACCTACGGCGTCGGGGACCAGATGTCCCACTACGCGGTCAATGCCGGGGTGCCCAAGACCCTGATCCAGCACCTGATCCGCTGGGTGATCGCCTCGGGCCAGTTCGAGGCCGAGGTCGGTGCCACCCTGGACGCCATCCTCGCCACCGAGATCTCGCCCGAGCTGGTGCCGGCGCGCGAGGGCGAGACGATCCAGAGCACCGAATCGAAGATCGGTCCCTACGCGCTGCAGGACTTCACGCTGTTCTACACGCTGCGCTACGGCTACCGCCCCTCGAAGATCGCCTTCCTGGCGCTGATGGCCTGGGAGGATGCCAGCCGCGGGCCCTGGCCTCCCGGCTTCCCGGAGGCGAAGCGGGGGGCGTACGCCCTGCCGGAGATCCGGGCCTGGCTCGTGGTGTTCCTGCGCCGCTTCTTCGGCTTCAGCCAGTTCAAGCGCTCGGCCCTGCCGAACGGGCCGAAGGTGGCGGCGGGCGGCGCCCTCTCGCCCCGCGGCGACTGGCGCGCGCCTTCCGACGGCAACGCCCGGATCTGGCTCGAAGAGCTGGAGCGCAACGTCCCGCACGGCTAGATCAGAAACCCCACAGGAGTATCTAAGTTGGTCCGGCCGCGGGGCCGTGAAGAGCCCCCGCACGGGAGCCGACCGCGATGGCCGGTATCCCCACCGGGACAGACGTCCTGCCGAACGGCCCGCTCGAGAAGCGGGCCGTGCATGTCTGCGTCGACATGCAGAACCTCTTCGCCGAGGAGACCGCATGGCACACGCCCTGGATGGAGCCGGGGCCGGAGAGCGCGTTGCGGGCGCGCCGGGCCGAGACCCTGGTGATCACCGGCGGCGAGACCGACGTCTGCGTGCTGGCGAGCGTGCTCGGGGCGATCGACCGCGACTACCGCAGCGTGCTCGCCGCCGACGCGGTGTGCTCCTCGTCGGACGAGATCCACGACGCGATGATGACCCTCTACGGGCAGCGCTTTCGCCAACACCTTGATGTCGCGACCGTCGACCAGATCCTGCACAACTGGAATTTGTCCGAGTTGATGGAGCGATAAGACCGCGACCGCCCCCGCCATTCCCCTGTTTTCTGCGTTGTTTCCCGTGTCGTCCCACGGTTCCCGGCTCGCACGTTTTCGTGATTGCATCGCTCTGTGCCGGACCGCACTTGGCGGAACGGCGGAGATTGCGGTATCGCCATGCCGGAAGGCGCGACATAGTCTCGGCCCAATCGGGCCTTACCGGATGGACGCCATGGTAGCACCTGCGAGGGCAGCACCTGCGAGCGGAGGCGATCCGATGCGAAGCTACAACCTGTTCTGCCTGAAGAGTCTCGACGGCCTGGTCTGCGCGGTGCCGGAGGATTACGCCGTGCCGGCCTTCGTCACCGAGGCGCGCTGGGCCTTCGGCGGCAAGCTCGACGGCAGCACGCCCCGGCCCGTCGGCTTTGATGGCGCGGCGGCCGCGACCGCGGTGCGCTTCAACGGCTTCTACCTGTTCCAGAGCATGGGCGGCGGGCAGGGCTGAACGCGGGGTCGGGACCGGGGACTCGCGGATCGCGGCGAACATTCCTTAAAGGTCCGCGGGGCATGATCGCCCCGTACCGAAACCCGCGAGGCCGAACGGGGCTGGCCGCCATGTCCGACATGTCCGAGCTGCGCAGGGAGACCCGCCTGCGGACGTTCCTGAAGGGACGCATCATCTTCAACAACGGCAATTCCAGCATGGATTGCCTGGTCCGGGATCTCTCGGGCTCCGGGGCGCGGCTGATGCTGAGCCAGACCGCGACCCTGCCGGGCGGCTTCGACCTCCTGATCCCCGCCAAGGACCGCACCTACAAGGCGACTCTGCGCTGGCGCAAGGACGACAGCATCGGGGTGACCTTCGCCGAGGAGCCGGCCCGGGCCGCGGCGCCGGCCGCCGCGGAACCGTCGACGGCCGCGCTGCTCGCCCGCATCCAGGAGCTCGAAGCCGAGAACGCCGCCTTGCAGCGCCAGCTCAAGGAAGCCGAGGCGATGCTGCTGGAACGGACCGCGTAGGGACCTCCCGGCCCGATCGAAGCGTCGTGATCACGAAGAGGCGCGACGTGGCGCCGAGGCGCGTCGTCGGATGAGCAGGCGGCCCGCCGATCCGGCAGGGCGCCGCGTGGGCGCGCTTGCCAGGACGATCGACTCCCCGAACATGCGAAGGGCCGCCCCGTTGCCGAGGCAGCCCTTCCATTGCCGAACCGCGGTCCGACCGATCGATCAGAATTGCATCAGCAATTCCGCAGGATCATCACCGATCCCGGATAGCTCGTCGTGCGCTCAGGCCGTGAAGCCGGAGGCGACGATCCAGGTCCGGTGCGCAGACGACCGCGGCTGATGACAATGAGACACTGGATCACCTCCTTCCTGTTGTTTCCGATAGGATCAATGTAACCGTTCGGCGGCGCGGCGCAATGCGGCTCGGGCGCGGCGAAGGGTCCGCGGGCGCGCATCTTGACCCTGGCCTGCGATCGGTCATCTCCGCAGGCATGAAGAACCGTGGCTTCCTCAAGTTCGCCAGCGCCATGACGGTGATGACGCTCGGCGGCGTCGGCTACGCCGCGCACCGGCGCAACCGCAACCCCTACTACAAGGGGCCCGTGAGCGATCATTTCGACGGGGTGCGGTTCTTCTCGCCGGGACAGCCGCAGGACAAGGGCGTCGGCGAGGTCGCGCGCTGGCAGCTCGGCGGCGGGCGGGAGGTCTGGCCGGCCCGGGTCCCGAGCCCGTTCCCGCCGGACGCGCCGCCGGAGCGGGTCGAGGGGCTGAGGGTGGTCCATATCGGGCATGCCAGCCTGCTGATCCAGGTCGCGGGCCGCAACATCCTGGTCGATCCGGTCTATGCGCGGCGCGCGAGCCCGGTGGGCTTCACCGGCCCCAAGCGCGTCAACCCGCCGGGCATCGCCTTCTCGGCGCTGCCGCCGATCGATGCGGTGCTGATCACCCACAACCACTACGACCATCTCGACGGGCCGATCCTGGCCCGGCTCTGGGCCGAGCACGCCCCGACCTTCGTGGCGCCCCTCGGCAACGATGCGATCATCCGCAGCTACGACGCGACGATCCCGGTCGAGACCCGGGACTGGGGCGGATCGGTCGATCTCGGCGGCGGGATCGTGGTCCACCTGGTGCCGGCCTATCACTGGTCGGCCCGGGGCGTGAACGACCGGCGCATGGCGCTCTGGTGCGCCTTCGTTCTCACCACGCCGCGGGGCGTGCTCTATCACGTCGGCGATACCGGCTACGGCGACGGGGCGATCTTCCGTCCGGTGCGGGAGCGCTTCGGCGCGCCGCGCCTCGCCACCCTGCCGATCGGCGCCTACGAGCCGCGCTGGTTCATGCAGCCCCAGCACATGAACCCCGAGGAGGCGGTGCGGGTGTTTCGCGAGGTCGGGGCCGAGCAGGCGCTCGGCCACCACTGGGGCACGTTCCGCCTCACCAACGAGGGCCCGGGCGAGCCCGCCGAGGCGCTGGGCCGGGCGCTGGCAGCGGCGGAGATCCCGGCGGATCGGTTCCTGGCGCTGCGTCCGGGGCAGGTCTGGGGCGGGTGAGGGGAGCCCGGGCGGGCCCTGATTCACCTCTTCAGAGCTTCGAGGGGTCGAACCAGATGCAGCTGCGGGCGATAGTCGCGAAGTTGATCTCTGACTTCGCCGGCTGCGGCAGCACCTTGCCGTCCATCGCCACGGTGATCTGCTGCGAGGTGGTGCCGTCGCCGAAGGTCTGTGGCCGCGTCAGGTAGCAGTATTGCTGCTCAGGCTTCTGCTCGTCACCCTTGAAGTTCCACCCGGTCACGATCGTGCCGTCGAGGAACGGGACGGTCTTGAACACCGTGAAGCTGGTGCGCACCGCGGCATTGGCGGGCGCCTCCGACTTGCCCTGGTTGCCGGTGAGCGAGGACACGTCGGGCAGGCCCTTGGAGGCCGGCAGGCCGCCCTCGATCTTCAGGGTGTTGTCGGCGAGCCGGACCTCGCCGCTCGTCTTGAGGGTCGTGGTCTCGAGGGCCTGGGTCAGGGCCTTGGCGAGCGTGTCCGACGCGTTTCCGACCTCGTTCATGGTCGCGTAGCCGTAGAAGGCCGCGCCCAGCCCGGCGCCGGCCAGCCCCATGAAGGCGCCGAACCCGATCGCGCGGAACAGGAAGGCGCGGGCGTTGGAGATCCGGGCCTCCGCCCGCAGGCGCCCGTTGACGTGCTGGGCGAGCGCGACGTTCTCCGGGGTGCCCGGTGCGAGATAGCTCACGGTCTCGGTCTCTCGATACGGTCGTCGTCGCGCGAAGGCGCCGCCGGGGGCGTGCCGGCCTGCGGCACGGTGGGGGAGCGGCGCTGGTCGAGGGGGATGGCGGCACCCGAGGCCACCGCGGCCTCGCGCATCGCCCGCTGCGCGTCCTGGATCTGGGTCGCGCTCTCGGCCATCTGGTTGAGGAGAAGCGGCATGCCCTCGGCCTGCATCACCGTGTCGAGGTCGTCCTCGTCGCGGTAGGTCTTGCGGACCTGCACGGCGCAGAGCGCGAGCAGCGTCGAGGCGAAGGCGGCACAGAGCGCCGGCGCGAAGACGAAGATCCGCAGGAAGGCGTGGACCTGCTGGTCGGTGACATCGATCGGATCGGCGCCGTACACCATGGCGGTGAAGGAGTGCAGCTGCGAGCGGCGCACCGCGTCGCGGTAGGCGCCCTCGGCCTCGGTCACCCGCCGGTCGGCGGCGGCGCGGTCGAGCTGCGCCCGGGCGGCGCGGGCCTCCGCCAGGTTCTTGGCCACCACCGCGCGCTCGTCGCCGGCGCTCTTCAGGCTGCCCGCGATGGTGGCGGTGCGCGGATCGGTGACGCAGCGCATGTAGCTGTAGCGCTTGCCGCGGCTGTTGGTGCCCGACAGCCGCTCGCAGCGCTGCCCCGGCAGGCCGGCGAGCTGCGACGACGCCTCGGCCGAACGCTTCTCCAGCGCGGCGGCCTCCGCCGCGTACTGCGCCACCCGGGCATCGGCCTGGGCGATGCGGTTGTCGATCGTGCCCCGGTCGGCCTCGGCTTCCTTGAGCAGGGTGCGGGCCTTCGAGGCCTCGGCGAGGCGGGGATGGAACATCATCTCGCCGAGCTGCGACACCGACTTGGTGGTCACGCCCGCCGCCATCACGATGCCGACGATCGCCAGGCCCTTGATCAGCCAGTCGCGCTGCACCCGGATCAGGATGCCGAGGGGCACCCGGCACAGTTCGATCGCTGCGTAGACGATCGGCGCCATCAGCATGAACCAGAAGCTCTGGTCGTGGCGGTCGGCGTAGGTCTCGGCGAAGAACCAGGCGCCGGCGAGCGAGGTGCAGATCACCAGCGCCTCGACCACGTAGGCGATGCCGACGTAGCCCCAGCGGATGCGATAGCCCTTGCGGACCGCGCGGTCCTGCTTCCAGGCGTCGGACTCGTCGACCCAGGCGCGCCGCTCGCGCACGATCACCCGATCGGGAGGCTGTCGGCCCATCACAACTCCTCGCCTCGCCCCCTCGGAGGGCGGGTGCGTACACGGAATCTCAATCCTTCCCGTTATGCGGGTTTTGCGCCGAAATTGCGCCCTGGGCGAGCCGGGCATGCCGCGGCGCAGCGTCCCGATCCCGCATTACGCACCGCAAAACGCGACGGGCCGCGCTAGACTCGCGGCGTGTGGCGCCGCCGTGCGCCGATTCCCGACGCCGGATGAAGCTGGCGTCGCCAGACCGGAGCGAGGCCCGCATGTCGGACGACCGCTACCACAAGACCACGCTCGGCAACCGCCGCCTGCACCCCGAGACGCTGATGCTCGGCTACGGCTACGACCCCGCCCTGTCCGAGGGGGCGGTGAAGCCGCCGGTCTTCCTCACCTCGACCTTCGTGTTCACCTCCGCCGAGCACGGCAAGGAGTTCTTCGACTACGTCTCGGGCCGGCGCGAGCCGCCGGCCGGCGAGGCGGCGGGCCTCGTCTATTCGCGCTTCAACCATCCCAACAGCGAGATCGTCGAGGACCGCCTGGCGGTGTTCGAGGAGGCGGAGGCAGCCCTCCTGTTCTCGTCGGGCATGTCGGCCATCGCCACCGTGATCCTGGCCCATGCCCGCCCCGGGGACGTGCTGCTGCACTCCCAGCCGCTCTACGGCGGGACCGAGACGCTGATCGCCAAGACGCTGGCCGGGTTCGGCATTCGCGCCGTCGGCTTCCAGGACGGCACCGACGAGGGCAGCGTCACGGCGGCCGCCGACGCGGCGCAGGCCCTGGCGAAGGAGGGCGGCGGGCGCGTCAGCGTCGTGATGGTCGAGACGCCCTCGAACCCCCTCAACACCCTCGTCGACCTGGCGCTGGTGCGCGCCGCCGCCGACCGGATCGGCGCCGGGCAGGGGGGCCAGGCGCCCGTGGTCGTGTGCGACAACACCCTGCTCGGCCCGCTCTTCCAGCATCCCCTGCGCCTTGGTGCCGACATCTCGGTCTACTCGCTGACGAAGTATGTCGGCGGCCACTCGGACCTCATCGCCGGGGCGGCGCTCGGCTCGGCGGCCCGGATGAAGCCGGTGCGGCTGCTGCGCTCGGCGATCGGAACCCAGCTCGATCCGCATTCGTGCTGGATGCTCGGGCGCTCGCTCGAGACCCTGACGCTGCGGATGGAGAAGGCCAGCCGCAACGGCGAGATCATCGCCGAGCGCCTGCGCGCCCACCCGAAGGTGACGCGGCTCCACCACCTCGGCCATCTCGAGCCCGGCTCCGGCGCGGCGCGGGTCTACGCCGCGCAATGCGCCGCGCCCGGCTCGACCTTCTCGTTCGACGTCGCGGGCGGCGAGGCGGAGGCCTTCCGGGTGCTCAACGCGCTCCAGCTGTTCAAGCTCGCGGTGAGCCTGGGCGGCACCGAATCGCTGGCGAGCCACCCGGCCTCCACCACCCATTCGGGAGTGCCGAAGGCGGTGCGCGACCGGCTCGGCGTCACCGATGCGACCATCCGGGTCTCGATCGGCATCGAGCATCCGGAGGATCTGGCGGCCGACTTGCAGGCGGCTCTCGCCACCCTGGATTGAAAAGCACCGGGCGCGGCCCGTTTTGGCTTGCCCCGGCGGGGGCCCTCCGCATGATGGCGCCGCCCCGGCCGCGCCTCGTCGGCGGGCCCCCCTCCCGCGAACCGAGAAGGCCCCGCCGCTCCCGATGACCGAGCACGCCGCGTCCGGCTCCTACAAGGAAGTCATCCTGTTCCTGGTCACCGCCGGGATCGTGGTGCCGCTGTTCCACCGCCTGCGCGTCAGCCCGGTTCTCGGCTTCATCGGCGCGGGCGCGCTCCTCGGGCCGTCCGGCCTCGGACGGCTCACCGAGACGGTGCCGTGGCTAGGCGTGGTGACGATCTCGAACCGCACCGAGATCGCGCATCTCGCCGAGCTCGGCGTGGTGTTCCTGATGTTCATGATCGGGGTCGAGCTGTCCTGGGAGCGCCTGCGCATCCTGCGCCGCCTCGTCTTCGGCCTCGGTTCGCTGCAGGTCGCGGTGTCGGGCCTCCTCGTCGCGGCGGTGCTGATGGCGCTCGAGGTCCCGCCCACCGCCGCGATCCTGGTCGGGCTGGCGCTCGCGCTCTCCTCCACCGCCATCGTGCTGCCGGTGCTGGCCGAGCAGAAGCGCCTCAACACGCCGGCCGGCCGGGCGAGCTTCGCGGTGCTGCTGTTCCAGGACCTCGCCGTCGCGCCGGTGCTGTTCGCCATCGCGGTGCTCGGCCGCAAGGACGGCGACGCGGTGACGGGGCTCGCCATCGCGCTCGGCCAGGCCGTGGTGGCGCTGGCACTCCTCGTCGGCGTCGGGCGGCTGGGCCTGCGCCCGCTGTTCCAGCTCGTCGCCCGCACCCGCAGCCCCGAATTGTTCATGGCGGCCTGCCTCCTCGTGATCGCGGCGACCGCCCTCGTCGCCGCGGCGAGCGGCCTGTCGATGACGCTCGGGGCGTTCGTCGCCGGGCTGCTGCTGGCCGAGACCGAGTACCGCCGGGCGATCGAGGCGACGATCGACCCGTTCAAGGGTCTGCTGCTCGGAGTGTTCTTCGTCTCGGTCGGCATGGGCATCGACCCGGCGGTGCTGATGAAGACGCCGCTGACCATCCTGGGATTGGCCGTCGGGCTCCTCATCCTCAAGGGCGGGGTCATCCTCGGCGTCGGCAGGGCCCTGCGCCTGCCCCGGGCGGTAGCGCTCGAATCGGCGCTGCTGCTCGGGCCCGGGGGCGAGTTCGCCTTCGTGCTCGTCGGCAGCGCGCTCGCCGCCGGCCTCGTGCCCGACGATCTCGGCCAGGCGGCCCTCGTCGTCACCACCGCCACGATGGTGATGATTCCCGGCCTCGCCGCGCTCGCCCGCCGCCTCGGCCGGCGGATCGACCGGACCGCGCTCGGCCGCGCCCGGGCCGAGCCGCCCCCGGCGGAGCGCCAGCCCGGCCGGGTGATCGTCGCGGGCTACGGCCGGGTCGGCCAGCTCGTCGCCGAGATGCTGGCCCGCCACAAGGTGCCCTACATCGCCCTCGACATGGACGCCGCCCGCGTCGCCGACCAGCGCCGGCTCGGCAACCCAGTCTATTTCGGCGATTCGGCCAATGCCGACCTGCTGCGCCGCTGCGGCATCGACACCGCCCGGGCGCTGGTCGTCACCCTCGACCAGCCACGCGCCGTCGAGGCGGTGGTGGCGGCCGCCCGGACCGAGCGGCCGGACCTGACCATCGTCGCCCGCGCCCGGGACGCCCGCCACGCGACTGCCCTCTACGAGATGGGCGTGGACGATGCCGTGCCCGAGACGATCGAGGCCTCGCTCCAGCTCTCGGAGGCCGTGCTGGTCGATGTCGGGGTGCCGATGGGTCTCGTCATCGCCTCGATCCACGAGCGCCGCGACGAGTTCCGGGCGATCCTGCGCCGCAAGGAGGCGCCGCCGGCCGCCGCCTTCCAGGCCCGTCGCACCGTGGGCAAGACCTCGTGAGCGGGCTCGGCGCCCAGCAGGAGGCGGCGCTCAAGGCGGTGTCGGACTGGCTGAAGCGCGGCAGCCCGCAGGTCTTCCGCCTGTTCGGCTTCGCCGGCACCGGCAAGACCACGCTCGCCAAGCGCCTCGCCGAGGACGTCGACGGCGGGGTGCTCTTCTGCGCCTATACCGGCAAGGCGGCGTCCGTCATGCGCGCGCGGGGCTGCCCCGACGCCTCCACCATCCACAGCCTGATCTATCGCACCCGCGAGGATACCGAGGGCGGGCCGGCCTTCACCCTCAACCGCACCGGGCCGGTGAGCAAGGCGGCCCTCGTGGTGATCGACGAATGCTCGATGGTCGACGGCGACCTCGGCAACGACCTTCTCTCCTTCGACACCCCGGTGTTGGTGCTGGGCGATCCGGCGCAGCTGCCGCCGGTGAAGGGCGGCGGCTTCTTCACCGAGGCCGAGCCCGACGTGATGCTCACGGAAGTCCACCGCCAGGCCGCCGACAACCCGATCGTGCGCCTCGCCATGACGGTGCGCGAGGGCGGGCGGCTCGAGTTCGGCACCTACGGCGACAGCCGGGTGATCCCGCGCCGCGCCATCGACCCGCAGACGGTGCTCGCCGCCGACCAGGTGCTGGTGGGCATGAACCGCACCCGGCGGCTCTACAACGGCCGCATCCGCGAGCTGATCGGCCACGTCGACCCGATGCCGGCGGTGGGCGAGAAGCTGGTCTGCCTGCGCAACGACCGCACCAAGGGCCTGCTCAACGGCTCGACCTGGACCGTCCAGGCCCTGCGCGCCGCCCCCCGCCCCGACCTCGTGCGCCTCGACGTGGTGCCGGAGGACGACCCGGCCGTGCGCCGCAAGCCCCAGGACATCCGGGTCCTGCGCTCGGTGATCGCCGGCAGCGACGAGGAGGTGCCGGCGATCCTGCGGCGCGAGACCGAGGAATTCACCTACGGCTACGCGCTCACCGTGCACAAGGCGCAGGGCTCGCAGTGGGACAAGGTGGTGCTGTTCGACGAATCCTATGCCTTCCGCGAGCACCGGGCGCGCTGGCTCTACACGGCGCTGACCCGCGCGGCGGAGGCGATCACCGTGGTGGTGTAGGGGGCAGGGGTCGTCCCGACCTTGCCCCCCCGGCCTGCCCCCGCACGCCATTCTGCACCGGCAAGGAAGAACGTGCGGTCGAGCAGCATTACAATCGCTCGACGAAAAAGCCCGCCCGGCATGAGCCGGGCGGGCTTCGTGGTTCGGATCGTGTCGAGGGAATGTATGACGTGCTTGGCAGGTCTGGCGGTGACCGACTCTCCCGTGTCTTGAGACACAGTACCATAGGCGCTGGGGCGGTTAACGGCCGAGTTCGAGATGGGATCGGGTTCTGATCACCCCGCTCTGACCACC